>JAMOMJ010000321.1 GCA_027067135.1 Cyclobacteriaceae bacterium | reverse complement strand
AGCTGTTGTATAGCGGGTCGAAGTAATCAAATAATCTGTGTAAAGGTCTAACATATTGTCTATCATATTAGAAATATACAAAAAAACGCTCGTTACAAAAAATTATGAGATTGCGTAACATCAGTTATGTAGTTAAAAACTCTTGGATGTTTGGGCAAATGGCACATTCAACAGTTGGCAGAACTGTATTGAAATTAATACTAAAATTGACTCCTGAAAAAATCTTGCTAAAACAGATGAACAATTTGTATTCGTTGAATAAAATCTAGGTTTGGCCAAATCTATGTTTTACATACTTCTAAAATCCAAAACAAACAAACTGCTCGTTTAGCCGTTATCTATCTAAAAGCGCTCTCCTTATTGAAATAGAAAATCACAATAAAACTATTGGCGCCCTTAAAAATTTAGAATGAGTGAGCAAGTGTGATAACCAAGTAATTTTATTAATTTTAAGAGCGAAACTCAAACTCATTCTCCTTAACAATACCGAAATTTTGAAGCGTAATACTTATTTAGTGATTGGAATATTTTTTCTAACAATGCTATGCTGTAATTCTAGTTTTTCACAAACTATCAACACTGTTAAGTTCACAACAGCAAAAAATCTGCCATTTGGTTTATCCGGTATGGCTTCTGCAACTGATCAGAAAAGAATATATATAAAAGGCGGAAGTACATCATTCAACCATTACTCAAGTGGTCTTTATGCCTATGATATTGAATTGAATGAATGGATGGATTTGTCAAAATCCATTAACCTTAAGGCTACCCAATTCGGTAAGGGTATATTCTTACCAGAATATAATACTATTGCA
The DNA here is from genome assembly GCA_027067135.1 of Cyclobacteriaceae bacterium. GTDB lineage: Bacteria > Bacteroidota > Bacteroidia > Cytophagales > Cyclobacteriaceae > JAKISE01. Next base: position 6,734 of record JAMOMJ010000321.1, on the reverse strand, counting down.
TTTATTGGCGGTATTACTCCTGTTAATAACTCTATTCGTATAATACCTTCAATCATTGGGTTCGATCTTGAAACCTACAGGTTTAGTTCTCTGGGCAATAGCCCACTTATAAGCAAATTGCTTGGAGCCGCTTATTGGGAAGGCAAAGTTTACATGTTTGGAGGGTCTATATCTTCTGAATCTCACTTCTCTCATCATGACCAAAAATATACTAACAAAATGTATTCTTACTCTCCAGAAAATGGAGGTATAGAATCTTTACCTGATCACCCCGAGGCTAAAGAGATGAAAGGGGAAGTGATGAATGGGCTACTTTATACGTTCGGAGGGAATGATAATTTACCCAATAAAAACATTCATACCTATACTATAGAATCGAAAGTATGGCAAAAAATTGCTTCTTTTGAGAATTCTGTTTCTGCCTATGCATTGGTAAAATACAAACACTATTTTCTGCTTATTGGGGATTATTCTAACAAAAACCAGATGATTGTTTTCGATACTAACACAAATACTTGGGAGGTTTATCAAATGAATTTTGGGGTTTATCATATGGGGGCTGTAATTGCAAAAAACATGCTTCATGTATTTGGAGGAGATGAGAATTCACAAGCATCGAGACAACATTGGGTATTGAATTTAGAAACTTTTCTTAAGGAATAAACTACACCGAGGCAGATATATCGGAGTATTAAATAGAATTTATTTCAGACCCAAGGGTTGGGCTATTAAACCAAATTGGCTCGCCCTGCGAATAAACTAAAGAAGAATATGCAAACCTATATAGCCATCCTTAGAGGCATTAACGTAAGCGGCCATAAAATCATTAAAATGGCTGACTTAAGAGAGCACATTTCAAGTTTAGGGTTTAGTAATCTAACCACCTATATTCAAAGTGGCAATATCATTTTTCAATCACAAGAAAAAGAAAATAATGTACTTGAAGAAATGATTCATCAAAATATAAAAGACCATTACAGCTTTGATGTACCCGTAATTGTACGCACTCAAAAAGAATGGGAAAACGTAGTAAATCGTGTTCCTTTCAACTTAGATAAAGTTGATATTACCCGAATAGCAGTAACTTTTCTAAAAGAAAAGCCAGCTCAAATTCCTACAGAAGAAATTATTAAATTCAAAGCTGCAAATGATGAATTAGTTTTTGAAAACAAAGAGCTCTACCTACATATTCCTGATGGGTTTGGAACATCTAAACTCACTCTTAATGTCTTAGAGAGAAAGCTTAAGGTATCTGCCACCATGCGAAATTGGAAAACCACAATAAAACTATTAGAACTCTGTAAAAACTTAGAATGATATAAAATGCGATAACCATATAAATTGGCTATTTTTAAGAGCATAATTCTAACTCACACAAAATGAAAAAGGCTCTTCTATCACTTATAATTATTGGGCTGGCAGCAGCACATCTCAATGCCCAAACCAGAACCATTCCTGTAGATACAACAGTTATAACCAACCATTCTACCACCATAAATGGCACTAAGTTCTCTTACACAGCCACCACTGGCACCCAACCTGTTTGGAACGAACTTGGCGAACCCGTTGCCACTTTATACTACACCTATTATAAGAGGAGTAATGTTACTAACACCGCCAAGCGCCCTTTACTAATTTCGTTTAATGGAGGACCTGGTTCTGCTTCTGTTTGGATGCACATCGCCTATACTGGCCCCAAAGTATTAAATATTGATGAAGAAGGATACCCGATTCAGCCTTATGGAGTTCACGACAACCCCAATTCTGTGTTAGATATTGCCGATATCGTATATATAAACCCTGTGAATACTGGCTATTCTAGAACAATTCCGGCAGATGGGAAAGAGGTTAAAAAAGAGCTCTTCTTTGGCATTAATGCCGATGTTAAATATTTAGCGGAGTGGTTAAATACGTTTATAACTAGGCAAGAAAGATGGTTATCGCCTAAATTTTTAATTGGAGAAAGTTATGGTGGCACCCGTGTTTCTGGTTTAGCTCTTGAATTGCAAGAAAAACAATGGATGTACCTCAATGGGGTAATATTAGTTTCTCCGGCAGATTATAACGTGTTTAAGTCGGATGTGCCAGTTTCCACTTCCCTTCATTTTCCTTATTTTACGGCCGCAGCTTGGTATCATAATATGTTACCAAAGGAGCTCCAAGAAAAGGATTTATTAGAGATTTTACCCGAATCGGAAGCGTTTACATTGAATACCGTAATGCCTGCATTGGCAAGGGCAGGCTCACTTACGTTAGAAGAGAAACAAGCCATTGCCAAAAAGATGGCCTATTATTCAGGCCTCTCTGAAAAATCTATTTTACAGCATAATTTAGCGGTGCCTACTCGCTTTTTCTGGAAAGAGTTGCTTCGTGACAAAACAGGAAATACAATTGGTCGCTTAGATTCGCGCTACCTTGGGCTTGACAAGATGGAAGCAGGTGTTAGTCCTGATTATAGTCCTGAGCTAACTTCTTGGTTACACTCCTTTACGCCTGCTATAAATTATTACATTAGAGAGCATCTCAAATTTAAAACCGACATTAAGTATAATATGTTTGGCCCTGTTCATCCTTGGGATGATAAAAATAATAACACAAGAGATAACCTGCGTAAGGCAATGGCAGAAAATCCATACCTTAACTTACTGTTTCAAGCAGGTTATTACGATGGTGCCACCACTTACTTTAACACAAAATATACGATGTGGCAAATTGACCCTAGTGGTAAAATGAAAGATCGAATGAACTTTAAAGGATACCGAAGTGGACATATGATGTACTTACGAAAAGCAGATTTAAAAACTGCCAACGATGACCTTCGCGTATTTATCAAAGAAAGTTTAGCCAATGGGAAAGCGGCTAAGTATTAGCGTTTTTAAAACATTTTTAACGTTTTAATCGTTAGTAAATCCATTATTTGTTTACCCGTTTTTTTATGAAGAAAAAATACAAAGTTTCAATCAGCAAACCGTGTTCAGAAAATTGGAGGAACTTTACTCCAAATTCTAGTGGAGGATTTTGCAGCTCTTGCCAAAAAAATGTAATGGATTTTACTAAAATGAGCGATAACGAAGTTATAAGTATTTTAAGTAAGTCATCAGGTAATACTTGTGGCAGGTTAACTCATACTCAACTTCAGAGAAAATATAGACAACCATTAGCATCCAAGATAAAACTTGGTTGGCCTCTATTAAAAGCTGGCATTGCTGGGGCTTCTCTCCTTTTTGTAACACAAAACTCGTTAGCACAATCAAGCAACGATGGCTTAAAAACAAAGACGGTACAAACAGAACACCAACAACTTCAATTATCCAATTCTAAAATTGAATCTTTAAAAGTTTCAGGTGTAGTGGTTGATGAAGAAGGATACGCTATACCTGGGGTTTACGTGTCATTGAAAGGAACAACGAATGTGGTTATCACAGATATTGATGGAAAATTTACCTTTCCAGAAATGTTGAATATTGGAGATGTATTAGTAATTAGCTTTATCGGTTTTGAAACATTAGAGTACAAAATCGAAAAGGGAAGCTCTAGTAATGTTACTTTAAAACTAACCCTTGATCAATATGTTCTTATGGGCGAAGTAGCTATGGAGGAAGTATATGTATCTAAACCTTCACGGATTAAAGGCGTTTGGACTAAAATAAAAAGCATTTTTTAGTTTATGGCAAACATTTTTAGAGTAGGCATATTAGGGTTTTTTCTCTTGCAACCTTCTTTGTACGCACAAGTTTCTGATTTCTCAAATTATAGTTACGTTAAAGCAGATAGTATTGCTGGGCTATACCCGAACCATTCAATTGCTAATTTAAATGCCTTATCTATTAAACTGACTAGTAACTTAAGCTCAGATATTGAAAAGTTTAGAGCTATTTATAAATGGGTAAGCGATAATATCGAGAATGATTATAGCTTATACATCAAAAATAAGCGCATGCGAGAAAAGTTAATAAATAAACCTTCCGAACTCTCAGACTGGAACAGGCAATTCCATCCAAAAGTTTTTAATAAATTATTGAAAGATCACAGTACTGTGTGTACTGGTTACGCTTATTTAATAAAAGAATTGTGCTACTATGCAGGTATTAAAAGCGAAATTATTAATGGATATGGGCGTACAGCTAAGGCAAATATTGGCGGTGTTGGAATTGCTAATCACTCCTGGAACAGTGTTGAACTCAACAACAAATGGTATTTATGTGATGCAACCTGGTCTAGTGGTTCCATAAATACAGAGGCTTATTCATTTATTAAACGGTTTAATGAGGCTTATTTTTTACCAGACCCAATCCTTTTTATCCAAAATCATTACCCGCTAGATTCTTCTTGGTTTTTATTGGCAAACCCTCCAACGTTAGATGAGTTTTTAAATGCACCTTTGGTATATAAGGATGCTTTTAATTACGGGTTAAGTCCTGAATTGCCAAACACCTTTGAAACAGTAGTTAAAAAAGGGAAAACCCTAACGTTTAAGTTCAAAACAAAAAAGGAGTTATCTAATGCAGTTGGAAAAATTGAGTTACGGCAGTCAAATTCTAGTAACTCTGCGAATTCGAAAATTTATGAAGACAGTTTAGGCAACTATTGTATGGATTATCAGTTTACAAGCAAGGGAGCTTTTGATGTTCACATATTATTGGATGGCCATTATACTTATAGTTATTCGATTCGTGTTGTAAAATAAAAAACAAATAATCATTCACCAAAGAGATAATTGCAAACGAAAAACCCACTAAGCACTAAAAGTTTTGTAGCCGTTCACGTAAATTGAACGGCCATTTTTAAAGAGTATTCGTATTATTATAGGAACGTTAATTATAATAATATCCTATGAAGTATTTTCTATCCTCCTTTTTTCTGTTTTTTACAATTATTGCAATCGCCCAAGAAAACCCAGCTTGGCAAGGAAAATTTGAGCCTTTAGGGCAAATGATTACTCCTACAAATACGTACCGAACGGCCTCTGGTGCACCCGGTAAAGACTACTGGCAACAACGTGCCGACTATGCCATAAAGGCAGCATTGGACGAAGCCAATAACCGTTTATCGGGTACTGAAACCATTACTTATTATAATAATTCACCAGATGTGCTCGATTATGTGTGGATACAGCTTGATCAAAATGTAAATAGAAAAGAAAACGAAGATTTTGGTGATTTAATGGGCGGTGTTCGAGATTCTGTAACTTCCCGAAATATGCAGTTCTTGGTTCGACCTATAGATTTTCCTGCAGGTTACACCATCAATTACGTAAAAGATAAGAATGGAAATACATTACAATCGTATGTGAACAATACGATGATGCGAGTAAACCTTAATACTCCTTTGGCATCAAATGCATCTACCCAAATTAACATTTCATGGTCCTACGATATTACAGACCGTGCTATGTTTTTGCTTTCTCGTGAAGGGTACGAGCATTATCCCAAGGACAATAATAATGTGTACCTCATTGCTCATTGGTTTCCAAGAATGGCGGTGTATAACGATACCGAAGGCTGGCAAAACAAGCAGTTCCAAAAGCTTGGAGAATTCGCGTTAGAATTTGGAGATTTTGAGGTTGAAATTACAGTTCCTGCAGATCATATCATTGCTTCTACTGGAGATTTACAGAACAAAGAAAAAGTACTTACCAAAGAACAAATTAGCAGATTAGAGCAAGCAAAAACCTCTTTTGATAAACCTATTCAAATCATCATTAAAAAAGAAGCGATTGCTAATGAACAAACTAAATCTACAAAAACTAAAACTTGGAAGTTTAAAGCAACAAACGTGCGTGATTTTGCCTTTGCTTCTTCACGCAAATTCTTATGGGATGCGCAAGCTGTAAAACTACCCACCAATACAGTTATGGCTATGTCGTTTTATCCCAAAGAAGGCTTGCCTGTTTGGTCAGATGAATCTACCAAAGCGGTAGTAAATGCTTTGGAGGTATATTCGAAAGCCACTTTCGACTACCCCTACCCTGTAGCCATATCTGTTAATACCTCTAATATTGGCATGGAGTTTCCGATGATAAGCTTTAATGGAGGACGAGCAATCAATGGGCAAATAAGCCAGCGAGCAAAGGATGGAATGGTAAGTACAATTGTGCATGAAGTAGGGCATAATTGGTTTCCTATGATTGTGAGTTCTGACGAACGCCAATGGATGTGGATGGATGAAGGCCTAAACACCTTTTTGCACCAACGAACTATGGCTGAACGATACCCAAAAGCACATAGCACAACCCCCAAAGACATTATTCCTTATATGATGGGTAATAAAAATACCATGCGCCCTATTATGACAAGTTCAGATAATGATATACTCACGCAAATGGGGAATAATTTCTATCAAAAACCCACGGTTGCATTTCAAATTTTGAGAGAAAGCATTATTGGAGAAGAATTATTTGATATGGCATTTAAGGAATATGCGAATAGATGGAAGTATAAACATCCCAATCCAGCAGATTTTTTTAGAACCCTAGAAAGTGCTACCGCTACCGACTTAGATTGGTTTTGGAGAGGATGGTTTTTTACCACTGATTACGTGGATATTGATTTGGCTGAAGTAAAATGGTTCAAACTGGAAGAAGAGCAAGTATCGATGGATAAAAAAGTGCAAGCTAAAAAAGGCGATTTAAATTCAGCCGAAGGCACTAACACAATGAACTTTAACCAAGGAGCCCAACCTTTTAAAATGGTTAAAACACCAGATGCCAATTATGGGCAATTCTTAAGCCGCTT
>JAMOMJ010000320.1 GCA_027067135.1 Cyclobacteriaceae bacterium | reverse complement strand
AATGAAATTAACAGGTACAAGGGTTTTAGCCAATTCTGATTAAAAAACTTTATTAACAGTTAACTACTGTAATTCTCTGATAAACTTTCATTTATGTGTTTTTCAGCAAGCCCTATTTAGTTAATAAATACACTTTTTCGCTTATCAAAAAAAGCCCTGATTACTGATTTAATATTCCAAAAGCGTAGCTGGTAGTTAGTCTTGCTTTTCGATTTTTAACTAAAATATCGATAAGCTTTACCTGCGCATTAATATAACTCGTTTCTCTTGAGTTTACCATAAATAAAGAGCTTTCCCCTGCATCAAACATCTTATGCTCTCCTTCTAAAAGGTTTCTGTAATCCTTTACTGTTTGGGTAAACATATTCTGCTGTTCTTTTGTAGTTTCCCACTCATTTAGCGAGGCTCTTGCCTTATAAGTAAGCGTTGCCTGTTTTGTGGCCAGGTTAAACTCTGCCTCCTGTATGTTTACATTTGCTAACTTTAGATTGCCCCTTTCTTTACGCAAAAATATTGGCATACTAAATTCCAGCCCCCAGGTATAATTGTTTGGCGAGTAAGCTGCAAAAACATCTCCATTAACCGGTTGCGCTATTGCATTGTATTTCAGGTTCAATACAGGTTTGAGCTGTTCCTTTTTCCAGCGTTTGTCAATTTCCAGTTGAGCAATTTTGTAACGGTTTTGCTGCAACATAGGATGATTGCTAATAAGTGTGTCAAGGTGGGTGTAAAACCTTTCGTGCAAGGATACCTCCTCTAAACTATCTATTAATTTAGGTACGGTACCTTCTGCTATTTCCAATGGAACAACTCCATCTATCCATAAATATACAGATAACAAAATGCTGGAATTGACCAAATCGAGTTGTGCCTGTTGCAAACTAAGTTTTCTGTTTTGCACCTGAATACCGGCCTCTAGTGTATCAATGGCTGCACGGTCGCCCAGGAATGCCGCCTGCTTTACTGCCTGGTATCTTTGTTGTGCAAGCTCCAATGTGTTTTCATATACCAGTACTATATTATATGCCTTAAACCAGTCCCAGTACACTTTTCCAGCTTCATACAATATCTCATTAAGAATGATTGCCCGTTCAGCCTCAGTACTTTCTTTGTAAAGCTTTGCCTGTCGAAGTTCCGCTCTTCGTTTATCAATAAACAGCCTTTGCCCAATAGGTACAGAGATTCCTGCATACCATAGCCCGCTGCCGGGTGTGTTGTTTTCGGGGTTAAGAAAACTGCCCTGATTTTGTTCATAAGCAGCTTTTAGTTCAATTCCAAACCAGGTTGGTATTTTTAAACCACCATATAGCAAACTATAATACTGTTTGTCATCAAAGTATTTTTCCGATACATCGGTATATACCTTTGGGTCAAAGCCTCCTTTTGACTTTAGTAAAGTTGCTTCTCCTTTTAGCAATTGCAATTCTGCCAGTTTTGCTATCGGGTGCTGTGTTTTCACAATGTCCATGTACGCATCAAAGCTAAAAACTATGGTACTATCGTTTTGCGACAAAGCACCATGCGAAACCAGATTTAGTACAATTAGCAGGTATGTAACTTTTTTCAATTGAAGCGTGTTGTTTATAATATAATTTAGCTTTTTCAATTCCCTTGAGGTATTTGTTTACAGGAGCAAAAATTTATTGTTTTTTTGCCGTGCTTTTTTGTGCAGGTTTATAGAAATCAGGAGGGAAACCATTGATTTTTCGCCATAATTCATAACCTATGGGTACATCTTTCAGTAATACCATGTTGGTTGTTCCGGCTCCAACACGTAAGGCATCCGGCCATGGGTGATCGGTTGGGTCGGGTGCTACAAGAACACGGTATTTGCCATTTGAGCTGATAAAATTATCAATGGCAAAAACCTGCCCGCCATAGGTTCCATAACTTGTATTAGGCCATCCCGAAAAAACAATGGCCGGCCATCCGTCAAATTGAATACGGATATGCTGCTTTTTATTCAACAACGGAAGGTCAATAGGTTTAACATACATTTCCACCGCCAGGTCGTACCGGGCAGGCATAATGCTTACAATTTCCCCTCCTTCTTTTAAGGTTTCGCCAATACCAGATTGAATGGCTTTGGTAATGTAGCCATCAAGTGGGGCTTTTATATAGTACATGCCGCTGCGCATGGAGTAGTTTATATACTTGTTTTGCAATTTGGTTACCACCGCTTCGGCATCGTACATGCTTGAAAGGGCTGTATATTTTTCAGACTCAGCTTTGGCAATTCCATTCTGATATTGCGCTTGGATGGAGGTAAGTTCAACCTGTGCATTTATCACCTCATTTCTACTTGTTAGCAACTTGTTTTCTGCTGAAATCATAGCGGCCTGTGTTTTTTGTACTTTCAGGTTACGATTTTCAAAATCGGTTAATGACTTCAAGCCATCTTTATACAACTGCTCCATCCTTTGGTACTGTTGTTTCGCAATCTTATAATTAATAATAGAAGCCTGGTAGTCGATACTGTCGCTGATTACCTTTAGTTTAGATTGTTGTAATTTATTTTGAGCCTGCTGAAACTTTAACTTACGTGTTTGCACTAAGGCTTCAATACGGCTTTCCAATGCTTTCACTTTTTCCATATAGGAATTCACCGCCATCTTTTTCGAGTTTAACTGCTCCTGTGTTCGTTGCAACAGGCTTGGGTCAAAATATTCATCCTTAATTTCGGATATAAATAATATAGTGTCTCCTTTTGTTACATAGTCTCCTTCCTGAACGAACCATTTTTCAATTCTTCCGGCTATAATGGAATGAATAGTTTGTGGCCGCTGGTCTGGTTTTAAGGTGGTTACATTGCCCGAAGCACGAATGTTTTGTGTCCATGGAATAAACATAACAACAAAAAGGAATCCGAACAATACTGCCATCAATCGTATAAACACCCTGCCCGATTTTCTTTTTTCGAGCGAATTTAGCGAGGCAAAACGCTTGCTAACTATGTTTGCACTAATGCTATTGCGAGATATATTAAGCATAGTTGTTTGTTTTAAAGATTGCCAAGCTTTTCATTTCTTCATAACTACCACTATTAGAAATTACTCCATCTTTCATAATAACAATTCTGTCCGAACATTTTGCCAGATAAGAATTAGAAGACACCGCTACCGTTGTCCAATTATTTTCTTTTGAAGTTAAGAAATCTATAATCGTTTTCCGCTCTTGTGCATCCAGGGGCTCAAAGGCATCTTCCAGTAACAGGAGCTTTGGTTTATCAGCTATGCTTCGGGCCAAAAGTAGTTTTTGTGCTATGCTGCTTGGAAGTTTTTTTCCTTGTGGGTCAAGAATTGTATCATAACCTTTAGGTAAATTCTTGATAAAGCTGCTCAGCCCCAGTTTTTCTACAACTCTTTTTACCTCATGAAATGTGGCAGCTTTACGCCCCATGGTAATGTTTTCCAGTACAGTTCCTTCAAAAAGTTCTTCCTGTGTAAGGCAATCACCTATCACATCCCTAAGCGAACTCAACTCAAGATTACCTTTAGGCAACCCATTGTAGGAAACGCTTCCTACTTGTACATCGTAAAGCCCTGCCAGCACCTGTAAAAGCGTGCTTTTTCCTGATCCATTTGCTCCGGTAATCAATAAAACCTCTCCACTTTCGATGGAGAGAGTGAGGCCTTCTAATACTTTACGGTGACTATTAGGGTAGTTAAAATTAACCTTGTCAAGCTCTACTTTAATTCCTTTTTCCTCACAAACTTCCTTTAGCTTAATTCCTTGTTTTTGTTCTAATTCTAAATCAGTTACCTGGCCAATTTTTTCCAGTGCAGTCAATACATCATATATGTTTTCAAGGCTAATAATTAGTTTCTCTACTGAAGCCATTACCAGTAGTATGATAATTTCCGCAGCGATAAACTGTCCTACATTCATTTGCTGAGCCATTACTAGGAACCCCCCTATGGCCAGCAGGCTGGTAGCTATTATTACCTTAAAAACTACCAAAAGCGAATATTGTTGAACAAGCACATGAAAATGGCTTTCACGCGCTATTAGGTAATCGCTAACATGTGCATCTGTGCGTTCCAGCGGAAGGTCGGTTTTTCCTGCCAATTTGAAGGTGGTACTGGTACGAGCCAACTCTTCCAGCCAGTGTACCAACCGGTACTTGTGTTTTGACTCTTCCATACTGGTATTCAACCCTCTTGTTGCAGTAAATTGAAAAATTACATATATCAAGAGTATCAATATCACACCAAACAGTATAAAGAAAGAATGATAAAAGGCAAGTAATATTAAGCCGAAAATTATGTGCAAAGTAGCAGTTGAAAAATCAATAAGTATTTTTGACAATCCTTTTTGTACAGCAACAATATCAAAAAAGCGATTCATTAATTCGGGTGCATAATGCTTGTACAAGGCTTCCATACGTATTCTTGGTATGCGGTAGGCAAAGTCGAAAGCTGCACGAGCAAATATTTTCTGTTGTAGGTTTTCAGTAATACGCAATTGAAAAATTTGAAGCACACCCGTAATGGCTACACCAAGTACTACAAAAAACACCAATACCATCCATGAAGTGCTTACCTGACCACCTTGGATAAGGTTAACAATGGCCTGAATGCCCAAAGGTACCGACAGGGCAACCAGCCCGTTAAAGATCGAGTACACATAAATGTTACTGATTTCTTTATGGTCAGGCTTAAGCAATCGCCAAAGGCGTTGGCTTGGAGTAAGTGGAGTGGTTGTGCTATCTTTCATTAATTTTTTATACTTTAGGTCGTTATGGTAGGTTTGGCTATGTATTAGTATCTTTAAGAAATCACTAATGCTGTATGTTAGCGATATGTTAAACTGCTGTTTTTATTCCATATTGTTGTGTATTTCTTTAGTTTCAACCCATTATTGATTTTCTGACCAACAACTTTATAAAATAATGTTGGCGAAAACACTAACATTGGATTAGGCGTAGTTTGTAATTTGACTTTTTTAATATTTGTCATTTCCAGTTTATCTGGCTTAGGTATGCTATATAAATTAAGTAATCAATATTTTATCTCCCAATAGATTTTTTTTGGGAAAAGTTGGACCCGGCAACTTGCTTATATAAAGTTGAGCTAAGGAGCCGTGCGGAATTAAGGTTTATATGGATGGCTATTATTATAAAATGATAGCAAAAAGCTGGTGATAAAAACATTTTTCATTTTTTTATCATTTTGATAACCATTTCTTTATAAAACTCTGAAATTGCGTCTTCGCCCTTTACCACATCTGTAAGCCTAGGCAGGTGTTCAGCAAAATAGCGTTGATGGTGGATTCCTTCAATAATGGTGGACACCAACATATTCGGATAATTATAATTTGGATTGATCTCCAAAATAATAGTACCCACACGTGCTACAAGTTGCTTGTACCCGGCAAAAACACCTTCTTTATTTTCCTTATCTACTTGCTTAGTGAGGTATGCTTTTGATGATTCTGAGATAACAATATGGTGCAATTTTACCTCGTTGATATGCGAAAAACTACTATCCTCCTTTACCTGCCCTGTAAGTAAAGTAACTGCTCTTTCCAACCGCTCAAGAGCCGAAACTACGTTGGCCAAACTAAATACCAACCGATATTCCATCCAGCCCCAGTACCACGAAGTAAGGTAAAGAAGTAATTTATGCTTGCTTTCAAAATACCTGTAAACAGATGCCTCGGTTGAATCAATTTCCTTAGCTAGCTTACGAAAAGTAAAACATTCAAATCCAATCTCATAAACCATATCAATGCTACGTGCAATAATTTTCCTGCCCAGATCACTCGATTCAGGATTTTTTAAATAGATGTTTTCATTTATTTGGATATTAATATTTAATAGAAAATCTTGCATATTAATTTATTTAAGTGCAAATATAATAGTATTACAATTGATATTGCAAGTAATAGGATTGTTCATTTAATGCTAACTTGTTTTGCCCCGAAGGGACTCCCTTGGAGCATAACATCAGTAATTAAAAACTATTAGAGCAATAATTGCATACTATTACTCCCAGACTGTACATTTGCGCAATAGCTAAACCATGGACTACATACAAGAAATAAGGCGGCTAAAAAAAGAGAAAAATGCGGTTATATTAGCCCATTATTACCAAACTGGAGATATACAGGACATTGCTGACTATGTGGGAGATAGTTTACAGCTATCGCAACAGGCGGCTGGCACCGATGCAGATATGATTGTGTTTGCAGGGGTGCATTTTATGGCTGAAACAGCCAAAATATTAAGTCCGGATAAAACGGTTGTTTTGCCTGATTTAGAGGCAGGCTGTTCGCTGGCTGATTCTTGCCCTGCTGTTTCTTTTGCCGAATTTAAGGAGCAGCACAAAGGGCATGTGGTAATTTCTTACATTAATTGCAGTGCCGAAATTAAGGCATTGTCAGATTATATATGCACATCTTCCAATGCTGTTAAAATTGTGGATGCCGTTCCTAAAGATACTCCCATTATTTTTGCCCCGGATAAAAACCTGGGCAAATACCTGATTCAGGAAACAGGCAGAGATATGGTACTTTGGGATGGTTCCTGTTTGGTACACGAATCGTTTTCTATTGATAAAATTTTGGATTTGTACAAGCAGTACCCTGATGCACATTTTATTGCCCACCCCGAAGCAGAAGAGCATATTTTAAAAATAGCCGAATTTGTAGGCTCTACCACAGGCCTTCTTAATTACGTTAAAAATGCTGCCGGTAAAACTTTTATTGTAGCTACCGAATCGGGTATTTTACATAAAATGCAGCGTGATAACCCCGATAAAATATTAATTGCAGCTCCCATGTTAGAGGATAGTACCTGTGCCTGCAACGAGTGCCCGTATATGAAAATGAATACGATGGAGAAATTGTATTTATGTATGAAAAATGAATCTCCGACCATTGAAATAGAGGATAAGCTAAGAGAGAAAGCCCTGGGTTCTATCAATCGCATGCTTCAACTTTCATAGCCATGATTCAAACAGATTTTCTAATCATTGGTTCCGGTATTGCAGGGCTAACCACGGCAATTAAACTTGCAGAGCTTTTTCCTGACAAAAAAGTGTTGATAATTACCAAAGCTGATGAAAGTGAATCGAATACTAAATATGCACAAGGAGGTATAGCAGTTGTAATAGATGATGTTTCGGATTCGTTTGATAAACACATTGAAGATACTTTAAAAGCCGGGGCAGGCCTAAACGACCGTGCCGTGGTTGAAATGGTAATTAAAGAAGGCCCCAAGCGATTAAAAGAACTTATTGGGTGGGGTGCCGCATTTGATCTGGATAAAAAAGGAAAGATTCAGTTAGGCAGGGAAGGCGGGCACACAGAGCACCGGATTGTACACCATAAGGATATTACCGGGTACGAGCTTGAGCAGACCCTTTTACGAAAAGCAGGTGAGCTGAAAAACATTGAACTACACCAGTTTTATTATAACATTGATTTAATTACAGAACATCAACTAAACCGGGTTGAAACAACAATGGATTCTGATATTAACTGTTACGGGGCTTATGTGTTAAATCAGCTTACCGAAACTATCGAAACCATTATTGCACGATTTACTATACTTGCCACCGGTGGTATTGGGCAGGTGTATCAAACCACCACAAACCCTAATATTGCTACAGGCGATGGTATTGCCATTGCCTACAGGGCAAAGGCCAAAATAGCAGATATGGAATTTGTGCAGTTTCACCCAACCGCACTTTACGACCCGGGTATTAGCCCTGCCTTTTTAATTTCAGAGGCGGTGAGAGGGTACGGAGCCCACCTGAAAAACAGTGCAGGCAAGCGGTTTGTATTTGAATATGATGAAAGAGGGGAGTTGGCTTCGAGAGATATTGTGGCAAAAGCCATTGACTCTGAAATGAAAAAATCCGGTGAAGAATGTGTGTATCTGGATTGCCGACACCTGGACACAAAAGATTTTAAAGAACATTTTCCTACAATTTATGCTAAATGTGCCAACAAAGGCATTCTCATTAATAAAGACATGATTCCCGTTGTGCCGGCTGCACATTATTTATGCGGAGGAGTTGCTGTTGATTTACATGGCAAAACAAGCATTGGTAATTTATATGCTTGTGGGGAGGTTTCAAGAACTGGCTTGCATGGAGCCAATCGGCTGGCTTCAAATTCGCTTTTAGAGGCAATTGTGTATGCTCATAATATTGCTGCCCATATTGAAATAACAGAGCCTAAAGTTAAATTTTGTGAGCACGTACCCGAATGGAATTCAGAAGGCACCTCTAAACCCAAAGAACTTGTACTAATAAACCATACAAAAAGCGAAGTACAACAAACCATGACCAAGTTTGTGGGCATTGTTCGCTCAAATCAACGGCTGGAAAGAGCAGTAAAGCGAAATAAACTTTGGTTCGAAGAAACTGAACAACTCTATAAAACTACCACCCTTTCG
>JAMOMJ010000319.1 GCA_027067135.1 Cyclobacteriaceae bacterium | reverse complement strand
GCACTATGATTGTTTTTAGAAATCATAGCCACTAACTCTTTATCTCCCAGTCCAGAATATTTATCTGATCTCATGTATAAAAAAGGTTCGTAAGCTGATTAAAAAATGTCTCGAAAATTTCTTTTTATATTTCAATATAATTTAGCAAATTCTGCATATTATTTCAAGTAACCGTAAGCAACTAACCGCATTGGCTTGCCCAACAGCACGTTATTATTACAACAACTTTTAAATATATTCTTAATAATACAGTTCAAGCTTTTATTTACAATGTTTTTTTTCAAATAAAAATGTTCCCTTAAAAAAGAAATATTTTAAACCCGAATTATTCATTAAATGGCTTTTTTTAACCTGTTTCAGAACATAACCCAATTAAGCATAGTTCTCTGTGCTTTCATCCTAATATATCCCTATAATCTTTTTAAGCTTTTCGTTATCAATATTGCCTCCGGCAAAATCATCAAATGTTTTTTGCGTAGCCTCAATAATATGCTGGTTGATAAACTCAACACCTTGGCGGGCACCTTGTTCAGGGCTTTTAATGCAACACTCCCATTCCATTACTGCCCAAACATTGCACCCATACTGTGTTAGTTTAGAAAAAATCGTTTTAAAATCAACCTGCCCATCGCCCGGTGACCGGTACCTGCCTGCCCTGTCTTTCCAATCGTTATACCCCCCGAAAACCCCTTTTTTACCTGTGGGGTTAAATTCCGAATCTTTTACATGAAAAGCTTTGATAAACTCGTGGTAGTGGTCAATGTAAGCAATATAATCCAGTTGCTGTAATACAAAATGCGAGGGATCGTACAGTATGTTAACACGTTTATGGTTGCCTGTAGCTGCCAAAAAGCGTTCGAAGGTATCGCCATCATGAATATCCTCACCGGGGTGCACCTCATAACAAACATCAACTCCATGCTCTTCATACACATCAAGAATAGGCAACCACCGTTTGGCCAACTCTTTAAACCCCATTTCTACCAACCCATCAGGTCGTTGGGGCCAGGGGTGAAAGGTATGCCAAAGCAAAGCACCTGAAAAAGTAGCGTGTGCAGTTAAGCCTAAATTTTTGCTGGCAATGGCTGCTTTTTTAACGGCACTAATGGCCCACTCTGTTCTGGCTTTTGGGTTATTTTTTACCTCAGAAGGGGCAAAATTATCGAACATTATGTCATAAGCAGGGTTAACAGCCACTAATTGCCCTTGCAAGTGTGTTGAAAGTTCGGTAATTTCTAACCCGTAAGAATTGATTTTACCTTTAAGTTCATCGCAATAGGTTTTGCTTTCGGCTGCTTTGTCCAAATCTATCAAGCATTTTTCCGTAGTGGGAATTTGTATGCCCTTATATCCTAGGTCGCTTGCCCATTTACATAGACCATCTAATGAATTAAACGGTGCTTGTTCATCTATAAACTGAGCCAGAAATACCGCAGGACCTTTTATTGTTTTCATGTGTGTATAATTGATTTTCAATAGTTACATAAAACCCCTCTCGACACAGGTCGGGAGAGGTTCTATACATTTAATCGTTAATTTTTACCCAGGTATTTCCATTTTGATGAGATTCAATTGTTTTTTCAATAAAATCCATTCCTCTAACCCCATCTGATATGGTTGGAAACTCCCCATTATCATAAGGTTGCCCTTTTATAGCTTTGGCAACACCTTTATAAATATTCCCCATCGAATCAAAAATACCTTCCGGATGGCCGGGAGGCAGCTTTGTTCCGTCTAACGATAGTTTGCTGTTATATATATGCCCGGGTTTTAACACATTTACAGGTTTGCCGTCTTCTAAAAGATATAAGTAATTAGGGTTTTCCTGCCCCCATTTTAGCGCAGCTTTTTCGCCATACACCTTAACTGTAAAATTATTTTCTTCACCAGTTGCTATTTGGCTTGCCCGAATTACGCCTTTCACATTTTTAGCACAACGGATTAAAACCGTGCCATCAACATCCATTTTATTATCGCTGTACAGGTAATTAAGGTCTGCCAAAATCGTATCAATCTTAAGGTTGGCAACATACTCAACCATATCAAAAGCATGCGTTCCAATATCGCCCATACAGCAACTAATGCCTGATTTTTCAGGATTCAGCCTCCAGGTGGAAGCACGTTTTTCCACATCATGGATAATGGGGTTAATCCAGCCTTGGTAATATTGTACATCTATTTTTTGCACTTTTCCTATTACATCCTCTGCTATCATTTTTCGCATTTGACGCACCATAGGGTAACCAGTATATGTATAGGTTACGGCAAAAATTACATTTGATTTTTTGCAAACGGCTTCTAATATTTTGGCTTCATCGTAGGAGGTTGTTAGGGGTTTTTCGCAAATAACATTAAAGCCGTTTTCAAGAAGCTTTTTTGCCATAGGAAAATGCAAAAAATTAGGTGTAAGTATAGAAATTACCTGCATTCTTTCTGTGTCAGGCAGTTTTAATTCTTCTTCAATAAGGACATCAAAGTTTTTATATACCCGATTGGTTGGCAGCCCTATTTTTTTTACAAAACCTATATTTTCATCCCAATTAGGGTTAAAAACTCCTCCAACAATTTGAAACTGATCGTGCATAGAAGCAGCTACCCTGTGCAATACACCTATGAGCGAATCACCGCCTCCACCTAAAATGCCTAATCTTATTTTTGAACTCATATCTATAATTAATTTTTCTTAGGAGGCTTTATAAGCCACCTTTTCATTTTTAAAAAAGAACACGAACAATAGCGATACAACCGCAGCAAAGCCGGCAGGGAACAGCCAAATACTTTGCCAGTTATGCATATTATCTCCAATTAAATACGTGTCAGAAATTTTGCCGGCAACCCAAAACCCTATGAGCATGCCTACACCGTATGTAGCCAATGTAATTAAGCCCTGAGCAGCATTTTTTATTTTTTCGCCTGCTTTTGAATCTGTATAAATTTGTCCTGAAACAAAGAAAAAATCATAACAAATTCCGTGTAAGGCAATACCTGTTAGTAGCATAAATGTTAGTTCACCTGCATTGCCATAAGCAAACAGCAGGTACCTTGCTGCCCAAGCAAGCATACCTAACAGCAATGTTTTTTTTATGCCATATTTTTTGAAAAATATGGGTAATAATAGCATAAACAGCACTTCAGATATTTGCCCGATTGTCATTTTACCGGTAGCATTTTCCACCCCAATTTCTGCAAAAAACATATTGGCATTTTGATAATAAAAAGCCAGTGGAATACAAATAAGGATGGAGGAAATAAAGAAAATAAGAAAGTTCCTGTCTTTTAATAAGTTAAGGGCATCCAGCCCTAACATGTCGGAAAGTTTAACTTTTTCTTCTTTACCCACCTTAGGAGGTGTTTTTGGTAAAGTAAAGCTAAAAACACCAAGTACCAGCGATGCGATTGCTGTCATTAAAAAAGTGTTTTGAAGCATTCCCTCTTTTATTCCAAGGGCAGAATCCCAATGGAATATATAACTTATACCCAAACCAGCTACAATCCAACCAATGGTACCCCAAACCCGTATGTACGAAAACTCTTTGGCGGGGTCGGTCATTTGATTAAACGATACCGAGTTTACCAGGGCAAGTGTGGGCATATAAGCAATCATATAACCCAACACATACGGATAAAATAGATTGAATTCGGTTGTTTGCGACATTTGGTACATTAGTACTGCACCTGTAATATGAAGCAACCCTAATATTTTTTCGGCATTAAAAAACCTGTCGGCAATTAAACCTATAACAAAAGGAGCTATTATGGCTCCCCACGATTGTGTTGAATAGGCCATTCCAATTTCTGCCCCTGTGGCACTTAAATTATTCCCTAAAAAAGTACCGAGTGTTACAAACCATCCTCCCCAGATAAAAAACTCCAGAAACATCATGGCGGATAATTGTATTTGAGTTGTTTTTTTCATTATAAGAACTTGATTTCAGTTAATTATAACGTCTGGTTCAGACCCGATAGCTATCCGGATTGCTACGAATTCCGATAGTTATCGGAAGTGAAGTCAAAAAAACGAAATTTCCTTTCGGAAATAGGCGTAGCCGAGCATTTTTTAAATGAACGTAACGCAGATAGCGACCCGGATAGCTATCGGGTTATAGACAGACACTATTAAGGTGTGAAAGTATGAAATAAGATTTTCATTTTTGTTTATTATTACTCACTGAAAGAATTTGAACAAAATCGAACGTATTAAAACTAACATTAATTATCGCTCACAATCAGGGTTTGGTAAAGAGAAATAGTCTGCCCGGCTTTTCGAGATTGAAAGAAGAAAAGGCCGGTTAAGAAGTGTATTTTGCCTGCCGGTATTCCAAGGGAGTACATTTTTCGTGCTATTAAAATTGTTAACTAAATTAACTCAGGGCTATTTGGGCTATTCCACATTTCCATAGGCATCATTAAAGTTGAACCACGTAGTTTCTTTAGCATCTTCACGCTTTTCGGGATACTGTCCAGTGTCTCCGGTTTCTTCTATCCAATTATTAAGTAAGGCTCTCATTTTTTCAAGCGTTTTCTGATATTCAGGGGCATCAACAAGATTATTAAATTCATGCGGGTCTATACTTAAATCATATAATTCTTCGGGGGCTTTGTTTTTTGCCATATGCAAAGCCTGAATTGGGGTTAGTTTACCTTCTTTATAAAGTTTTTGTATAACTGTAAGTGTTGGATTATTTATCATAACCCATCTGGTTTCCCGGTATCCCTTCTCCGGCATAAAATTGCGTATATATTTATAGCGCTCACTTCTCACACACCTTATCCTGTCTATACGGCCATCAATCCTATCGCGCGCAGCATAAATATAATTTCGTTTTTTTGTATTTAGACCAATAAATGGAACCCCATCCATATAATCAGGAACTTTAACGTCTGCTATTTCAAGAATGGTTGCTGAAATATCAATAGTACTTATAAGGTCATCGTTCACTTCACTGGCTTTTAGCTTTCCGGGCCAGCGAACAATCATTGGCACATGGATACCCCCATCGTATAACCAATATTCTTCGCGATAAATGTCTGCCCCATTATCTGAGATGAAAATAACTATAGTATTATCCTCAATGCCTTCGTCTTTTATTCTTTGTAAAATTTGGCCTACCTGCACGTCCATTTTCTCTATTTGAGTGAGATATCTTGCCCAATCATCTCTGATTACGGGGTGATCGGGGATAGTTGGTGGAAGAACAACATCTTTTGGATTTACAGAATCTACAAAAGCTGGCAGATAATAGAAAGGGGTTTTGGGATTATCCATTTCTTTGTATTTTACAACATCAGGAGAGTCAGAGTACCAGTTATTTCCTCTGTGAGTGATCGGCAGGGTTATCTGCGCAAAGAAAGGCTGTCCTGGCTTACGGTGTTTCCAATCATCACCATCGAAACCAGACAGATGGCCTTCTTTGGGACTAAAATTAATATCTGTTTTACCGGAATAACCACAACCAAGTGCTGTATAATAACCAGCTTTTCGCAGATAATATGTGATTGCTTTATGAGGTTCAGGAAGCCTCCGGCTAGTATTCATGCGAAGGTGTTGCGTGTTGGTAGATATTTGATATGCACCTGTCATCATTGCTGCTCTGGAGGGAGAACAAACCGGTGCGGTTGTGAAAGCCTTTTTATACAAGATGCCTTCCTTTGCCATGTTGTCAAGATTTGGCGTCTTTACTGCCGGAGTTCCGTAACATCCTAAATCAGGGCCAATATTTTCAGCCATAATCCAAACAATGTTAGGGCGAACATTTTGTTTGTGGTTGTTATTTTTACTTTTTGGATAACATCCGTAAAATAAAAAAACCACTAATGCCATTTTGCTAAAATTTGCTGAAATCAAACTTAAAATTCTCTTTGTATTTTTCATTATTATCAAAAACTTACCGGTTATTGCTCAATCTAGGTAAGAGGCACATTTTGCCTGCCGGTATTCCAAAGGAGTACACTTTTCATGCTGTTTAAATACGGTAGAAAAGTACTGGCTGGTACTAAATCCACACCTGTAAGCCACATCTACAATGCTAATATTGGGGTTTTCTGCCAATAATTTTTTCGACATTTCCAGACGCTTCATCGCCAGATAACGCATGGGTGTTGAGTTTGTTAGCTGCTTGCAGTGGTAAGTAAACCTTGTAAGCCCTACTCCGGCAGATTCGGCCATTTGCTCAATAGTCCAGGATTCGGGAAGGTTGTTTTCCAGCTCGTTAAGAAAATGGCGAACGCTTCTTGAGCTATCTATAAGTGCTTCATTTAAAACCACTTCACCTGTATCTAATAGTTCTAAAAGCAAAATTAAAAGCTCGTTAATCAAAAGCCTTATTTTAGAAGAATTGCTTCCATTTTTATCTGTATCTACTGCTTCACCAATTTTTAAAAAACAAGTGTTAATTTTTTTATTGGCCTTCCATAACCATTTATCATTTTGCCTTAAAATTTTTGTAAGACGTACCAAGTCTTTTTTAGTTAATAATATCCATTCAGGCCAAACCCAGTTTTGGTGTGGCCTTCGGGTTTCTAAATCAATGATTACCCAATAAAACTTACCCATACCTATAGTTGGATTGCCCACTTTGTGCTTTTCCCAGGGACGTGTAATTGTTAAATGGTTAGGCAGTAATGTAGTTTCCTGCCCGCCTTCCTGTGCATAGGGCATGCTGCCCGATGCTAAAAAATGGAATTCAATACCTTCATTCCTGTGCCAGTCTAAGCCCCAGTCTTGTGGCTCGTTGGCATCCCAGTAGCCAACGGAGTTTAACCCCAGCGTATCTTTTGTTAAACGGTCGCCCGGGTAAGTGTACCTTGCAAGTGCCTTAAATTTTAATTTTTTTCGGGCAACTGCATCAACTAATGACAAACAAGTGTCGGCATGATATACTACACCTTTGGCAATATAGGGTTCAATTTTTTGTATGGATTTTTTCACTGAAACAATTTGAACATTATTATAATGCTAAATAACTACTTTGCCAATAAATATGGGGAGTTTAATTATGAAATATTATTTAAATTTATTTGTCTTTGCCGCAATTATTCCAGCTTTCGTTAAGTGTAAATCAACCCTAAAGAAAGAAGTCCCTCCAAATGAGTGGGTTCAATTATTTAATGGAGAAGATTTAACTAACTGGCAAGTAAAAATTAAAGGTTATCCGTTGGGTGAAAATATTTACAATACTTTTAGAGTTGAAAACGAAGCCCTTCAGGTTAATTATGACGAGTATAATAAGTTTGATAAAAGATTTGGGCATATATTTTATAAAAGCCCTTACTCTAGCTATATATTAAAGCTTCAATATCGTTTTATTGGCAACCAGGTAAAAGGAGGCGAAGGGTGGGCCGAAAGAAATAGTGGTGTAATGATTCACTCTCAGTCGCCCCAAAGCATGGGCATAGATCAGGATTTTCCTGTTTCTGTTGAAGTACAATTATTAGGAGGGATAAATAAAGGCGAAAAACGCTCTACAGCCAATTTATGTACACCCGGCACGCATGTATTTATGAGTGATACATTAGTAACAACCCATTGTATAGCCTCTGCCTCTAAAACTTATTATGGAAACCAATGGGTAGATTTAGAAATATTGGTGTTAGCAGACTCTTTAATTTCGCATAAAGTAAATGGAGAAACAGTTATTTCTTATTCAAAACCGCAAATTGGAGGCGAGTATAATGCACTAAAAGATAAAAAAGGAGAACCTTTAAAAGAAGGCTATATTGCGTTGCAGAGCGAAAGCCATCCCGTTGAATTTAAGAATATATATGTGAAGGTGCTAAAGTAATTTAGGGCTTGCTGAAAAACACTTAACCCAAAAAATTTACATGAATTTTTCGCCCAAAGAGCCGACTAATTCTAAAATTTAGATAATCAGTTAGTTATAATTTTAAGGACAACCAATTCACAAAGAATATAATACCCAAAATGGGGAGTTTAAATTTTAAAATTGTCGGGGTTAACCCTGCCGTAAATACCTGAAAATCAATTGATATAAATTGTTCGTATCATTACTTATTCCAAACTCATGAATAATCTGGGTTAACAAATTGGATATTAAAAAATTAAATCTGTTTTTTAGGTTTTAAGTGCAAGGGGTTTAATAGAAATAGGCTAAAATCTGTGCACTTAAAAAAAGCCAGTATAGAATTTTTAAGTTAGCCCCAGCACGTCATCTACTTCACAGGCTTCAATTCGAAGTATTCTTATACATCTTCGCTTTGCCTGTTCGTATCTAACGCACTTGGGACTTTTTCAGCAAGCCCTAAATTAGCAACAATTATATCCACCTCTGTTTGGCTAAGGTAGCGGTAGGCATCTTTGGATGTGGTTAAGTCGCCACCCTTACCAGATGCGTTTCCGATAACATCGCAAGCTCCTTCAATTAAAATATTATCTTTATTTTTTCTTAC
>JAMOMJ010000318.1 GCA_027067135.1 Cyclobacteriaceae bacterium | reverse complement strand
TAAGAAATTGATAATAAGTTTTTTCAATATGCCTGATGTTAAATATATTAACTTGGCCTACAGTGGTTAGTGCCAATACTTATGCAACGATTAATAATAAGCCTTGGTGGTGAAGTAATGGTCTTTCGGTAGTTGTTGTGTAGCACCAGGATAAAAAAACTTGCACGAATTAAAGTCCCAGGTTAGGATTTGTCCACTACAAATTGACACGGAAGTTTTTTATGAAAATAAAAAATAATACACATACAAAGAGAATGGACTCTGCATCTGATTCATTTGATTCGCAAATACCCCCTTCTACATGGACGTGGTTACTTCCCTGGTAAGCTACTTGATTACAGTCGTCATTCTTTCGTGGATTGATGGATGATATTTTGTTGGTTTATTGCTTAAGTAAAGCAATAGATTTCCACTGTTTGGTGGATATTTTCTTGAGCAATAATGATAAATCTAACGGCATATTTCGACCGCGATCTAACTCTGTATATAATAAATCGATGGAAAATAATGAAACATAATTTGTCTATTGCTCTAGCGTTGTCTATTTTATTTCCCGCAGCTAGCCAGGCTATTAGTGTCGAAGATCGTGGTCGTGAGATTGCCATAGAAATAGATAGGCGAGATCAGGGGTGGGGAGATCAGCAAGCTACAACGCATATGATCCTGCGTAACCGCCAGGGACAAGAAAGTAAGCGCATGACGCGTTCACTAAGTCTTGAGGTTGAAGGAGACGGCGACAAGGCGTTAATACTATTTGACTTTCCAAAGGACATAAAAGGTACTGCTCTCTTGAGCTTTACTCACCCTGTCACAGCAGATGACCAATGGCTATATTTACCAGCGCTTAAACGAGTTAAGCGAATTTCATCTAGTAATAAATCTGGCCCATTTATGGGGAGCGAATTTGCGTTTGAGGATATCACTTCACAGGAGGTTGAAAAATTTAGTTATAAATATCTCCGTGATGAAGAGATTGAAGGGCGTAATGTGTTTGTTATTGAGCGCTATCCTTTATACGAGAATTCAGGTTACGTGCGTCAAATTGTTTGGGTGGATAAACTTATGTATCAACCGATTAAAACAGAGTTTTACGACCGTAAAAATAGCCTGCTTAAAACCCTCACGCAGTCAGAGTACAGTCAATATCTTAGTCAGTATTGGCGGCCTAACCGTATGGAAATGGTGAACCATCAAAATGGCAAAAGTACGACGCTTCATTGGGGGAATTATCAACTGCGAACCGGGCTTTCAGAAAGAGATTTTGATAAGAGCCGTTTAAAGCGATCAAGGTAGAGCATATTGCTAAATGTTGACAAAGCCAAAATTAATTATGCATACCCTGGATTGCTTGTTGTTTATGATGCTGTTTATATTGTGTATCAATAGGCCTGCTGTTGCCGGAGATTGGTTCGGTAATGTTGGTCTGGAGTGGCGTTATTTTGCAAAACCTCCGTTGAATAGTCAGCAGCATAGAGACAACACCTCTATTTTTGCAGTGCTTGGCTACCAGACTGAATGGGATTCCGGTAACAATTTATTAGATATCTCATTATTCGGCCGTTCCGATCAGAGTGATGATCAACGTAGTCATTTTGATATTAGAGAGTTTCTTTGGAGGAGGGTTGGATATTCGTGGGAACTATGCGCTGGAATTGGAAAGGTTTTTTGGGGTGTAACTGAATCAAATCATTTGGTTGA
>JAMOMJ010000317.1 GCA_027067135.1 Cyclobacteriaceae bacterium | reverse complement strand
AGCCTGCTAAAGTATATGAAGCCTATACACAAGCTAAAAATATTTCAATAGACTATGCCATTTTAGAAAAGGCCGATAATGTTTGGGTTGTATTAGGTGATTTTGGTTGGAGCGATTTAGGGGCGTGGGATTCTTTATATGAGCTAAGAGAGAAGAACGAAGATGACAATGTTATTGAAGGGAATGTGACTACCTATGCTGTTAAAAATTGCATTATAAATGGTTCCAAAGATAAGCTCATTATTGTTGAGGGCCTAGAAAATTATTTAGTTGCAGACAACGGCAACTCTCTATTGATCTGCAAACGTGGGAATGAACATCAAATGAGAACGATTGTTAAGGAGGTGAAACTTAATAAAGGGGAAGAATATTTGTAGTAACTGTACCTATTCAGGTTTCAAATCAATAGTATCTCCAAAATTAACCGCAAAGCACGCAATGTGCTCGCTAAGGACGCTAAGAAAAGCATTGCGAACTTTGCGTAAACCTTAGCGAACCTTGCGGTAAAGGGGGGGTAAATAATATACCTGAATAGGTACTAGTGTTAAGTCAAGTGTACTGTGTCGTATAAGCTGTAGATATTTTTGAGCTAGGCGATGCGAAAAATATGCCCCTAGCCATAGCTACGGAAGTATTTTTTAAAGAAGTATAGAGCAAAAAGATCAAAGTTTGGTTCGGCTAAAGTATGCTTGACTTAACACTAGTAAGTTAAAATCGATACCCAATCCCATTCTTAAATTTGTAAATTGTACTTTGAACAGGTACTACAGGAGCCGCATCATGCGCCATTGTAAAATTACTCGTGAAAACCAACTTAGCAGTTATGTTTAAATTTATATTTACTTCTAGAGAAACACGAGGCTTAAAAAAATCAGTGTAGGTAGCTTGATAATAGCTAATAATATTGAAATGAAAGTGTGAATTTACATCGCCAAATAAAGAAATGTAATTACTGCTTTTCCATAATGATTTTGAAGTTACTACCTCTTCATAAATCCAGTTTTCCCATTCGCTAATCACTGCGGAACCCAATATTATTCCATATTTATTTTTATCGAAGATTTTAAAACGAAAACCAGCACCAAGTAAGCTTCGGTCTTGCAATCCTCTAATTGCGTTGTACTGAATTTGCCCGAAGATTTCTTCACCTATGTTAGAATTTCGGTTAAAAATTCCTCTAATATGTGCATATCCATCGCTAAGTAAAGTCTCGTTATTGCTGGCTGCAAAACTTAGTTTAGAAATAGCCATAACACTGTGGTTTTTAAACTTTCGAATTACATCTATATTATAGCCCATATTAGCCACGGTTACTTCTTGGTCTATTAATGTAAAAAAGACACTAAGTTTTCCGAGCCATTTTACAGAATCGTTTTGAAGCAGCCCTTTATTAAAATTGAGAATTTGGGCATTTGAGGATGAAAGTAAGGTGAAAGTTAACAGGAGCGTAAAAAATATTTTTTTCATAGCATACAATTAGCAATACACCAAAAGTGATAATTTGAAATTGAATGGCAAAAAATGTGAAATATTATTTAATGTGAGTTTGAATTAAGAGTATCAATGATTAGGTAACTAAATACAAGAGCCTGTTCAGAAATAACCTGTACAGAGAAATAGGTGAAGTTATATTGTTTGTTGTCAATAAGACCAAAAAGAAGGTACTGCTACACTTTCGGTTTCACACATCATCTCATATTGTA
>JAMOMJ010000316.1 GCA_027067135.1 Cyclobacteriaceae bacterium | reverse complement strand
TAAAACCTTTACATCGCCATAAGATTTTATAATATTTTTCGCACTTAGTACAGCATTTTTTGTCATAGTTATCAAACTTAATAAATTAAATTTTAATGGCTTCCATTGCTTGAAATAATAAGTGAAAACAAGTACCTTCGCACAACATTTTAACGCCCGTCAAAGGCAGTTTCAAACTAATAAAAATCAATTATGAATATTCACGAGTATCAAGCTAAAGATATACTTGCAAGCTATGGAGTTAGAATTCAAAGAGGAGTTGTTGCCGAATCAAAGGAGGCCGCTGTAAAAGCCGCAAAACAACTTAATAGAGATACAGGAACGGAATGGTTCGTTATAAAAGCACAAATTCATGCTGGTGGAAGAGGAAAAGGCGGAGGAGTTAAACTGGCTAAAAGTATTGATGAAGTATCTACTATTTCTGATGAGATTTTAGGAATGCAGTTAATAACTCATCAAACTGGCCCTGAAGGAAAGAAAGTGAATAAAGTATTAATTGCTGAAGATGTCTATTACCCAGGAGCATCTGAGCCTAAGGAATATTACTTAAGTATATTATTAGATAGAGCAAAAGGTTGCAATGTAATTATGGCTTCTACTGAGGGTGGAATGGACATTGAAACTGTTGCTGAAAAAACTCCAGAAAAAATAATAAAGGAGTGGATTGATCCAAGAGTTGGGTTGCAGGGGTTTCAAGCTCGAAAAGTAGCTTTTGCATTAGGATTAGAAGGTGCAGGGTTTAAAGAAATGGTTAAATTTATTTTCAACCTATATAAAGCTTATGAAGCCACAGATTCTTCTCAGTTTGAAATCAACCCTGTTCTTAAAACATCAGATGATAAAATTTTAGCAGTTGATGCTAAAGTTAATATTGATGATAATGCCCTTTATCGTCATAAAGACATTGCAGAGCTTAGAGATCTATCAGAAGAAGACCCTTTAGAAGTAGAGGCCGGAAAATCTGATTTAAATTATGTTCGATTAGATGGAAACGTTGGTTGTATGGTTAATGGAGCTGGACTTGCCATGGCCACGATGGATATTATTAAGCTTTCAGGTGGTGAGCCAGCTAACTTTTTAGATGTTGGTGGTAGCGCTAATGCCGAAACTGTAGAAGCTGGATTCAGAATTATCCTAAAAGAGCCCAATGTAAAAGCCATCCTTATCAATATTTTTGGGGGTATTGTGCGTTGCGATAGAGTTGCCAGTGGTGTGGTTGAAGCATATAAAAACATTGGGACAATAGATATTCCAATTATTGTACGACTACAAGGTACAAATGCGGAAGAAGGAGCAGAGATAATTGAAAAGTCTGGGCTTAAAGTTACATCTGCAGTTGTGCTAAAAGATGCTGCAGAAAGAGTTAAAGAGGCTTTAGCTTAAAATATTAGCATTCGTAGTTCAACTGGATTCCTGCCCGGCAGGCAGGGAATATCGGATTTCGGCTCCGAGGGGTGTTTTAGTAGATATGAAATTAATATATTATTATTGAATGGGTAGATTTTTGCACTCGTAGTTCAACTGGATAGAATATCGGATTTCGGCTCCGAGGGTTGAGGGTTCGAATCCTTCCGAGTGCGCTAGGCCTTGCTTTTTAGCAAGGCCTTTTATATTTATAATACAATGAATTACTATGTGTATGTGCTTAAAAGTAAAGTAAATGGAAAGACTTACACTGGACATACAGAAAATTTAGAAAAAAGAAT
>JAMOMJ010000315.1 GCA_027067135.1 Cyclobacteriaceae bacterium | reverse complement strand
TCAAAATTAATATCGGCATTAACCGAGGCGGCTAATTCTTTATCAATGGCTGCTTTTATATCGTCCTTAAAAAAGTAAGGAAGGGAAAGTAGAATTCCGAAAAGAACAACAAGCAACGAAGCGAAGATAATAATGATCTTTTTCATGTGTAATGGGTATATGGTTTATTTAAACAATACAATAAGATATAAAAATACAACTATTGACTGTGATGTAATAAACAGTGGTATTAAATATTAACAGTCCTTTCTTTTTTTATTTATAAACATCAGTAATTAATAGTTTTCTAGGGCTATTTTAAATAATATTTTGCACTTATAAAAGAATCTACAATTTAATACTTGTATATATGAACATATCATCATACATTGAAAATTGAATTGATAGAAGAATCTAAAAATTTAATCCTAATTATAACTATAATATGAAATACGGCTTTGTATTAGACAACCGAAAATGTATTGGTTGTCACGCTTGTACCGTTGCTTGTAAATCGGAGCACGATGTTCCGGTAGGTGTTAATAGAACCTACGTAAAACAAGTAGAAAAAGGCGAGTACCCAAATACCACCCGACTGTTTTCAGTAACTCGTTGTAACCATTGTACCGATGCTCCTTGTGTGGAGATTTGCCCAGTAGAATGTTTGCATATTCGTCCGGATGGAATTGTTGATTTTAATGACGACCGTTGTATTGGTTGTAAATCGTGTATGCAGGCTTGCCCTTACGATGCACTATTTATTAACCCTGATACCAACACGGCCTCTAAGTGTAATTATTGTGCACATAGAATCGATATTGGTTTGGAACCTGCTTGTGTAAATGTATGCCCAGAACAAGCCATTATTTCTGGTGATATGGAAAATCCTGATACAGAGATTTCAATGTTGCTAGCTACGCAAAACACAATGGTTCGTAAGCCAGAAAAGGGAACAAGTCCTAATGTATTTTACATAAATAGTGATGAAGTTATGCTAACTCCTTCAGCAGCTCCTAAAACAGAGGAAACCATGTGGAGTGCACAATCCAATGGAGTTGGGCATTATGCCAAATATGCAGAAAGCTTATCTAAAAAATCGTACGAGGAAATGGCTGATACATTGGCCAATAATCCTGATACGGTTAAAACATATGCTGGAGATAATCAAAATCCTGAAAAATCACAAATGGCAGCCATCTTAGGCAAGTCAACTGTGAAACGTGTTTATGATACGCCCGACAAAGGAGTTCTTTGGGGATGGGAAGTATCTGGCTATGTATTTACCAAAGCTATTTCAGCAGGAGCTGTATTAGTATTGGCATTAGCTGCCTTAATGAATGTTGGTTTCTCTACAGAAACCACTTGGTTAGGCATCGGTTTAGGACTTGTATTCTTAACGCTTACAGGAGCCTTATTAGTAAAAGATTTGGATCAACCTATGCGATTCGCCTACGTTTTACTTCGTCCGCAATGGAACTCTTGGTTGGTTCGTGGAGGATATGCCATTACTGTTTTTGGTGGTTTGCTTACGGTTTGGGGAGCAGGTCTATTCTTCGAAATTCCTGTATTAGCAGATATCGCGATGTGGGTATCAGCAGTATCAGCAATATTAGTAGCCGTTTACACAGCCTTCTTATTTGCACAAGCCAAAGGCCGTGATTTCTGGCAAAGCCCAACTTTACCGTTGCATATGTTTGTACATAGTATAATGGCGGGTGCCGGTGCATTAGCCATAGGTAATATGCTAATGGCAGCAGATAGTAACTGGGGTGGTTTCTTAGAAAACATCTTAGTAGGAACTTTAGTATTTAATGTGATTTTGTTAGTAGTTGAGCTGGGTACTACTCACCCAACAGCAGATGCAAAAGCAACAGTTAACATGATAATGAAAGGCCGTTATAAAAACCGTTTCTGGTACGGAGTAGTATTATTTGGTAATTTATTACCTATCGGAATGGTGGTATTTGGAGCACCGGTTGCTGCAACTGGTTTAGTAGCCTTAATCGGTATTCTTCTTCAAGAAAGAATTTGGGTTGAAGCACCACAACGAGTTCCATTAAGTTAATTAAAATATAAGACTAAGACACAAGATTATTAGATACTAGACTAAAAAACGATTATGGAACTATTTTATACGCTAACATCTAATACTCTCATGTCAATTAATCTCACATCTAATAATCTTTCGTCTTGTGTCTCACATCTAACAGTCTAACGTCTAAAAAATGTCATACAAACATAAAGCATCCGTAGTTGAAAAGATAGCAGAAGCCCTGCATATCATTCCTAACTTACATAATGTGGAAGACCCCAAATTGCCGAGGCTTACCGAGCCTGGCGCACTCACGAATTACCCACCACCAGAGCAGTGGAATAACTGGACGGAGTATGAAGCCAAAGGCTGGGGCAGAAAAGAAACAAAGAATTATACCATTGTGCCAACCACTTGCTTTAACTGCGAGTCGGCCTGTGGGTTGTTAACTTATATTGATAATGCCAATGGCAAAATCAGAAAATTTGAGGGAAACCCTTACCACCCGGCCAGCCGTGGCCGAAACTGTGCAAAAGGCCCTGCTACCATTAATCAGGTAGAAGATCCAGATAGAATAATGTACCCAATGAAGCGCAAAGGTAAGCGTGGTGATGGTGGATGGGAACGTGTTACTTGGGATGAGGCTCTAGATGATATCGCAGCAAGAATTCGTAAGGCGCTACAAGAAGGACGTAATAATGAAATTGCCTACCATGTAGGCCGCCCAGGCCACGAAGGCTATATGGATAGAGTGCTTAAAGCTTGGAATGTAGATGGCCATAATAGCCACACTAATGTATGTTCTTCAGGTGCTCGCTTTGGCTATAATATTTGGCATGGGTATGATAGACCTTCACCAGATTTTGCCAATGCTAAATTCATTTTATTGATTAGTGCGCACTTAGAATCGGGTCATTATTTTAACCCACACGCGCAACGTATTATGGAAGGCATGATGGATGGAGCCAAATTGGCTACCATGGATCCTCGACTTTCAAACACAGCCAGTATGAGTAATTACTGGTTGCCAACTAACCCTGGTTCTGAAGCTGCGATGTTGCTAGCTATGGCTAAGATTATTATCGAAGAGGATTTACTGGATAGAAAGTTCGTGAAGAGCTGGGTAAACTGGGAAGATTATTTAGAGAAAAAGCATAAAGGAACGGAAGTTACTTTTGAGAATTATTTAGAAAAATTAAAAGAAGAGTACGCTGAATATACGCCTGAATATGCTGAGCAAGAAAGTGGTGTAAAAGCGGCAACCGTTATTGAAGTAGCCAGAGAAATTGGTAAAGCAGGTTCACGTTTTGCTTCTCACAACTGGCGTAGTGCTGGTTCTGGTAACTTAGGCGGCTGGGCCGTAGCGAGATCATTACATTTCTTAAATGTACTTACAGGTAGTGTGGGAACCGAAGGTGGAACTTCTCCTAGTGCTTGGAATAAGTGGAAACCAACATTCTTCGACAACCCTCCTGCACAAAAATTCTGGAACGAATTACATTTCCCTAAGGAATACCCATTGGCATTTTTTGAAATGAGCCAGCTATTGCCCCACTTTTTAAAAGAAGGCAGAGGTAAAATGGATGTGTATTTTACGAGGGTATTTAATCCAATTTGGACCTATCCTGATGGATTCTCATGGATGGAAGCCCTTTCTGATGAGAAGATGGTAGGCATGCATATTGCCTTAACGCCAACCTGGAGTGAAACCGCCTATTTTGCCGATTATGTATTGCCGATGGGGCTTGCTCCTGAGCGACACGATGTTAACAGTTACGAAACCCACAGTGGAGTTTGGGTAGCCTTTAGGCAACCTGTTTTACGTGAATATGCTAAAAGACAAGGCAAGAAATTTGAGTTTACTTACGAAGTGAATCCGGGCGAAGTATGGGAAGAAGATGAGTTTTGGATTGAACTTTCCTGGCGAATTGACCCGGATGGAAGCTTAGGAATACGTGAGCATTTTATGTCGCCTTATCGAAAAGGGGAGAAAATAACGATTGATGAATATTACCGATATATTTTTGAGAATGTAAAAGGGTTACCCGAAAAAGCAAAGGAAGAAAATATGAATGCTTTGGAGTATATGCAAAAATACGGTGCATTTGAGATAGAATCTTCGGTGTATGAATTGCATAAAAAGCCATTGACTGAGACCCAAATGAAAGGAGCTTCTACTGATAAGAAAACAGGTGTGATTACCAAAAATGGAGAGAGAATTGGTGTGCATGTTGATGGCAAAAATGTAGTAGGTTTTCCAACCTTAAGTCGTAAGCAGGAGTTTTACTCGCAAACGATGGAAGATTGGAAATGGCCAGAATATACCACACCAACCTACATAAAAAGTCATGTGCACGAGCAAGAGATGGACAGAGAGAAAGGAGACTTTCCTTTAGTGCCAACCTTTAGACTGCCTGTACTAATTCACTCTCGTTCGGGTAATGCTAAGTGGTTAGCAGAAATTGCCAACCGTAACCCTGTGTGGATGCACACTTCGGATGCCGCTCGATTTAATCTTAAAACAGGAGACCTCATTCGAGTAAATACCGATATCGGTTATTTTGTAGATAAGGTGTGGGTAACCGAAGGAATGAAGCCAGGCATTGTGGCTTGTTCGCATCACTTGGGTAGATGGAGACGACCTCAAGATACAGAGGCCAACCGTTGGGCAACCAATACGGTAAATATTGAGAACAAAGATGGCGTTTGGAAGATGAGCACGATTTCGGGTATTAAACCACACGAAAGTTCGGATAAAGATTCGAAACGAATTTTCTGGAGCGATGGTGGCGTTCATCAAAACATTACGTTCCCAGTTCATCCAGATCCTATAAGTGGTATGCATTGCTGGCATCAGAAAGTTCGAATTGAAGTAGCACATCCTGAGGATAATTATGGCGATATTCAAGTGGATACGAATAAATCGCACGAGGAGTATAAAAAATGGTTGAGTTGGACTCGTCCTGCTCCAGGGCCAAATGGGGAAAGAAGACCATTGCATTACCCTAGAGCGTTGAAGCCAGATATTTCTACGTATTACGTGGACGGAAAACCTAGAGAATAAATTGAAGACTAATTTACTACATAAAATATTTCCATTCCTGTCGTGGGCAGGAATGGTGAATAAAGATACGCTTAGGGCGGACTCCATGGCAGGGCTTACGGGTGCTATCATTGTGTTGCCTCAAGGTATTGCCTTTGCAGCCATTGCTGGTATGCCTCCTATTTATGGACTTTATACAGCCATGATTACGCCTATAATTGCTGCTCTTTTTGGTTCCTCCATGCATTTAATTTCCGGGCCAACTACAGCAATTTCACTGGTAATTTTTGGTACGGTTAGCAAATTTGCAGTGCCTGAATCACCTGAGTATATCCAATTTGTGTTAACGCTTACATTGTTAGCGGGTGTTTTTCAATTTGGAATGGGCTTAGCTCGCTTAGGCACTTTAGTAAACTTTGTTTCGCATTCTGTTATTGTAGGGTTTACAGCTGGAGCCGCTATTTTAATTGCAACCAGTCAGCTAGGAAAAGTGCTTGGTATTCATATTCCGCGTGAAGGAGATTTTATTGAAAAATGGATTCATATATTTCAAGGCATATCGGAAACGAATTTATATGTGTTTGGAATAGCCATGTTCACGTTAATTGTGGCCTTGACTATTAAAAAGTTTACTCCTAAGATTCCAAACTTGCTGGTTGCCATGATAGGAGGCAGTGTACTTGCCTATTTTATTGGCGGTAGCGAACATGGAGTAAGTTTGGTAGGGGAATTAAGTGCTAATTTGCCTCCTTTTACGGTACCGAATTTTGGAAGATTGGAGATTGAAGAGCTAGTGCCTTATGCGTTTGCCATTGCCTTATTAGGGTTGATTGAAGCCGTAGCCATTGGCAAGTCTATTGCTTCTAAATCGGGTCAGCGTATAGATGGCAACCAGGAGTTTATTGGTCAAGGGCTATCAAATATTGTTGGTAGTTTCTTCTCAAGTTATGCGGGTTCAGGCTCGTTTACCAGATCAGGAGTTAATTACACCGCAGGAGCAAAAACTCCAATGGCAGCAATTTTTGCAGCCGTAATGTTAATGTTGATTCTGTTATTAATTGCACCTTTAACAGCCTATTTGCCTATTGCGGCCATGGGCGGCATCATTTTATTGGTGGCGTTTAATTTAATTGATTTTGTTAGCATAAGGCAGATATTTAAGTCGAGTAAGGCTGAAGCATCCGTTTTTTCAGTTACACTTCTATCCACTTTATTCTTAGAATTGGAGTTTGCCATTTATATGGGTGTAATTCTTTCACTGGTGTTTTATCTTCAAAGAACTTCAAGCCCTAGTATCGTAACTCTTGCCCCAGATAAGGATAACGAACACCGTGCGTTTGTAAACATAGAGCGCAGCCCTATGCCTACGTGTCCTCAATTACGCATTATTCGTATTGATGGCTCCCTCTTTTTTGGAGCAGTTGATAAAGTAGAAGATTTTCTTAGTAATGTATTTGAAGCAGGGGAGCCTAATCTCCTAATTGTAGGTAATGGAATTGGTATAATTGATTTGGCTGGAGCTGAATTATTAGAACGGCAAGCACATAAATGGAAAGCGGCTGGAAGAGGATTTTATCTTTGCTCTCTACGCCAACCGGTAACAGAATATCTAGAAAATGGTGGTTTTGACGACCACCTTGGAAAAGAAAATTTGTTTGAAACAAAAATAGCTGCCTTAAAAGCTATTTACACTCAATTAGATAAAGGGATTTGCGAAAAGTGTACAACTAAAATTTTTAACGAATGTAGCAATGGATAAAGCATTAGTAGAACAGAGCGAACTGGAGAAGGCTGCATTTGTACTTAAAACAATTGCGCACCCTACCCGGTTGGCCATCATCGATTACCTAGGGAAAATAGGTAGAAAAAGTGTCTCAGAAATTTCGGCTGATCTTAAATTAGAGCAATCGTTAACATCGCATCATTTAAGTACAATGAAATTAAAAGGAGTGCTCGGTAGCGTTAGAGAAGGCAAGAATATGTACTATTTTTTAAAACTGCACGAAGTAACACAAATACTAAGCTGTATAGATAATTGTAAGCTTACTTTTTCGATTAATGATTAAATTTTTAACAAAAAGATAGAATGGATAAACTAATTGATTTTATACAACAACCCTGGCCTTGGTGGGTTTCTGGGCCACTCATTGCTTATGTGATGTTTTCGCTGTTGTATTTTGGTAAAGGATTTGGTATTTCAACAAATTTTAAAACTGTTTGCTGTATGCTAGGCAGTTGTAAGGTTTCAGATTTTTTCTGCTTTAATTGGAGAGATCAAATTTGGAATTTAATGTTTATAGGTGGTGTAATTATAGGCGGCTTTATCTCCAGCCATTACCTAACTCCTGATCCAGCAGTAGCCATTTCGCAAGCTACCATAACAGATTTAAAGGCCATTGGTATTGAAAATCCTGGTACATCTTACCTGCCTGCAGAAATTTTTGGAGCAGAGAATATATGGAGCTTGCGAAGCCTAGTGTTTTTATTAGGGGGCGGATTTTTAGTAGGATTTGGTACTCGTTATGCCAATGGTTGTACTTCTGGTCACGCCATTAGCGGGCTAAGCAATCTTCAATACTGGTCGTTAATTGCCGTAGTTGGTTTCTTTATTGGCGGCTTAGTGATGACTCATTTTATTTTACCTTATTTAATAGCATTATAATGAAGCATATACGATTTATGGTTATGGGAATCTTGTTTGGCATTACGCTTAGCAAGGGAGAGATTATTTCCTGGTATAGAATTCAAGAGATGTTTAGGTTTCAATCGTTTCACATGTTTGGTGTAATAGGCTCAGCTGTGGTATTTGGAATTATAACAATTCAATTTATTAAACGAAGAAGGCTAAAAGATTCTGAAGGTAATTTAATTTCAGTATCTACACAAGAACCAGGTTATGCACGTAATCTTATTGGTGGAACCATTTTTGGGTTGGGTTGGGCCATCACAGGGGCTTGTCCCGGGCCATTATTTATTTTAGTAGGTTACGAAGGGTGGGTGTTTATTTTAGCCTTAGTGGGTGCAATTTTGGGCACGTTTAGCTATGGCTTAATCGAAAAAAAACTACCTCATTAATAGCCACACGTCATTCTGAACGGAGTGAAGAATCTCATTGTACATTATTGTAAAGTGTTTTGAGATTCTTCGATTGCTCAGGATGGCATTAGACAGGGATTAATCTTAATTTGGCTCAAAAGAAAATCTATGGGGGCTAGGTAAATTTGAGTTATGAAAAAGGATGTATTAAAAGAGCTTGCTAAGTTTCAATTTCCAATAGGCGTGTTGGATTATTTTGAATTGGTATCCGTGAAACAGGAAGGGGATAAATTACTTCTTCAACTGGATGAGTTGCCAGTAAAAACCCCACGAGCATAAAGACAAGAATTTGGAGTCAAAAGGGTTTCTTCCGCCTGTTCAC
>JAMOMJ010000314.1 GCA_027067135.1 Cyclobacteriaceae bacterium | reverse complement strand
TAGAAGTAAAAATTAGGATTTCCAATTTGGTTTCCTAGCCATACAAAAGGAAAACGACCTGTAAATAGACCTGACCCTCCTCTTAATTGTACGGTTTTATCTCCTTTTACATCCCAGTTAAAACCAACTCTTGGTGAAATTAAGAATTGATTATTAGGCATTTTTGTTGAATCAAAGAAAGCAGGGTCTCCTGTAGCTGGGTCAGTGTATTCAAGAAATGGGAAATATGCACTTCCATCGTCGATAACATCCTGAGCTTTTCTACTTGAGTCAAAAAATAAAGGTTTATCAAAACGAATACCGTAAGATAATCTGAAGTCATCACTAATATTCCATTCATCTTGCATATAAAAAGCCATCTGACCAACATTTGTTTCAGCTAAGGCCCAAGAATTATTAGCGTTATTGGTGTCAAAAACATTTTGTGCATTTGCCATAGCATCAGCTAACAAACCATTTGCAATTCCTGCTCTAAAGGCATCCATATCTGCAAAGTCACCAAAAAATGCACCTACATAACCTCTAGAATCTACAAAGCCGTAAGTACCTAAGTTAAAAGAGTTATCAAATTCAAATTTTTCATATGAAAAACCTATTGTATAATTATGATCACCTTTACTTATATTTAAATTATTTGTTAATTGAAATACTTTTTGATCTAACTTATTGTTGATTGAAAATGGTTCATGACCAGCAACAATGTAATTACCTCCACTCCCATCTTGTATTCTAAAAGCAGGCATTGGTGTAGATTTTGGAACCCTAAAATCATCAAAATGTGTATAACCAACTTGAAATTTGTTTGTTACATTATCCGCTAATGTAGAATTTAATTCTACTAAAAATGATTGTATGTTGTTATTAATTTGATAACCTGAATTTTCAAATTGTAAAATTTGTGAGCTAGGCCCTCTAAAGCCTAATGCTGTAGGATGTGCT
Source organism: Cyclobacteriaceae bacterium (assembly GCA_027067135.1). GTDB lineage: Bacteria > Bacteroidota > Bacteroidia > Cytophagales > Cyclobacteriaceae > JAKISE01. The sequence continues at coordinate 785 of JAMOMJ010000314.1, read as the reverse complement.
GTTAAATCTCTTGAAGCATTTAAGAAGTTATAAACAAAGGCTAAACGATTATTGTCATTAATATTCCAATCCAGTTTTAAAAGACCTTTTGTACTGTTAGAATCATGTGTAAATCCTTCATAAGCACCAGTATCATATCCTATCCCAGCTAAAGCAGCTTGAACTTCTTGTAAATCTGATTCTAACACTCTTGATTCATTAATTGCACCTGAACCTGTGTTTGGTAACCAAGATTGTCCTAAATCTGTTCTTTCATCCTTTTCAAAGTTTACAAAAACGAATAATTTATCTTTAATTAATGGAGCACCTACACTAAAACCATATTGTGATTGCTCTAATTTAGGAACAAATATGCTTTCTCCTTTAATTTTACTTCCTGTTAAATCTTGGTTTCTAAAAAAACCATATACCGTTCCAGATACTGTATTTGTACCACTTTTAGTTACAGCATTAACTGAAGCTCCTGTAAAACCAGATAGTGTAACATCATAAGGTGCAGTTGAAACAGAAATTTGTTCAATAGCATCTAACGATACAGGTTGAGCACCAGTTTGACCTCCTGGAGTGGCTGCATCTAATCCAAACGGATTGTTAAAAATTGAGCCATCTAACGTAAAGTTATTAAACTGGTCATTTCTTCCTCCAAATGAACCATTTGAAGCCGAAGGATCTAAACGTGTAAAATCGGATGCTGATCTAGAAATTGTAGGTAATTTTGTAAGTTCCTTCCTTCCTATACTGGTTTCAGCTCCAGTTCTGCTATTATTGAATGTTGAACTTCTTCC
>JAMOMJ010000313.1 GCA_027067135.1 Cyclobacteriaceae bacterium | reverse complement strand
ACAACTGGAAAGCCGAACTCAACGGACGTTGGGTCAGCAATGTGGATTCGGATAACTATTTTGTTAAAACCTATCAGCAGGACGACTTAATTAACATCAAGGTAAGTTACTATTTTTAACCCTTACTCCTTTATTTTGACAGCAGGAATTAAATCGGGAAAGACATAACTTAACATTTTGCTGGTGAATTGAAGTTTATAAGGTGCTGAACGCTTACCTTCATCTTGAATAAGACCACAAGACTTTAACACTTTAGCCACGTTTCTGGCTTTACGTTCAGAACACCCTAAAACCTCTGGAAGGTTGGCTTTTTTAATTTCACCCATAATTAAAAACTGAGGTAATAGCTTTTCAAATTCTGGTGGAATAGGAGCTTCACTATAAACAATGTATTTTGTTAAACGGTTATACAATCGATCTAATTTAAGCATGCCTTCCATATACGTCACTTGATCCAGTGCAACCTTTGTCATAAACACAAGAAATGCCATCAGCCCAGACTCACTTCGCATTCCTCTTCCATCTGTTGAACCTTGCCGTACCTGGTCAGCTCTGGCTAAAAATTGTTTATATTCTGCATTCTCTCTTGCCAATCCTCTTGATAAAGACCATAAACCATAGCTTTCAGGTAAAGCCTGCTTGAGCATGCCATCCGTCATTAGCCTTCCTGTCCGTCCATTGCCATCCAAAAATGGGTGGATAAACATATAGCGATGGTGCGCCGCAAATGCTTTAAGCAGTTTATGAACGACTAAGTCATTTTTATCATGTTTGTAATGTTTATAAAAATCATTAAATAAGCGCGGTAGTTCACATGTTTTAGGCGCAAAATGATCCCCTATTTGCACATCCATATCACGAAAACACCCAGGAATAACCTTATGTTTATTTCCCCTCTCATCCTTAATAAATAACTGTTCTTCTAAGAGTGCTTTGGATCCATAAAAATGTTTATGAATAGACTTTATATGTTCACTGTCGGCAAAGTCAAACTCAGGTAAGGTGTTACACACAAAGCGTTGTGTGTCCTGATAAGCGAGAGCGAGACGCTGTCTACTTGCTTTCTCAGTGTTACTAGAAAAATCTTTACGCATTGCCCTTGTGATATCAACTGGGTGAGTGCCTTCACTTTCAATTAGATTTGAATAATAATTGTTCACTAAATCAATGCTTTTAATAACCTCTGACAGTACAGAAGGGTGCACTCCCCTACACAGGGAATCACTTGAAACGTGTAGAAGTTCAAGGCTTTTTAATAAATCTTGATATTTACCTGCTTGATGGCTGGGTAAATAAGGAGTTAGCGCATTCATTTCTAATATTTTTGCCGTTTATTTTGCCGTTTATTTTTTTAAAAATAAACATTATGATTCAATATGTTACTAATTATTATAACAAATTATTTTTATTTATTTTGCCGTTTATATTTTCCCTTATATCCCGATAGAAATGTGAATTAGAGTGCAAGCAATTGATGTGCATAGTGAACTCAAAAAAACAATGTTACCTTATTGGTGATGCGTTCTTTTTTGAGTTTACTAGGTGCGTCAAGGGCTTGTGCTATAAACGTATTTTCTATCTGGGGGTTCGGGTATATTGTAACGGCTCAAACGGCACCTGAATAGATACCGTAATTATAAAAAAGGCTCCTTAAAGGAGCCTTTTGAGTTGTTATAAATTCAGTAAAAAATAACCAAAATCACTCTTTAACAATCTCAGCTTTTTCTA
>JAMOMJ010000312.1 GCA_027067135.1 Cyclobacteriaceae bacterium | reverse complement strand
TCGGGTAGCCAGAGGTCTCTAACCCCCAGCCCCCACAACACCTTTCTATTACCCATAAGTTATGTACTCTGCGCGAGAACCCAGCCCCGCGAAATATCATTTCAAAAAAGGGGTCAGAGCCCTTTTTAGAAGATAACATCTGTGACGGCCACGGCAGGCAAGTCTCCTTCATCATAAAAGAGCGCAAACCCACCCCCACTCACACCGACTGGATGAAAGCCCGTGTCGACAGCAATAATCTGCATTTCCGCCATCCCTGGCGGTCAACAGTATTCGCCAACATGGGCAGTAACAAAAGACTGAACCGTTTTAGCTTGAGAGGCAAAAAGAGAGTACAAGGCCAATGGCAACTTTACTGCCTGGTGCATAACATCGAAAAACTCCAGAACGATGGTCAATTAGCACATTAAAAGCCGGATAGCTTGCCGATAGCGGTCAAACAGGCGATATTGAGGTTAATTTACCAAGCGATGGGTCCACGTCATCGAAAGAAGAGTTCAGTTGGGATATTGATTGAGGGATTCAAAAATAATCACTCGGAAGGATAACGAGGCATTCTGAGTGGGTTTTTCTACAGCCTCGTTATGTTTTTTTTGGCAGGATTTGAGTTATGTGGTTTTTATTTGGATTTATAACTATTGTCGGCTTTTGCTTTTACGCTGCTTATAAAAAATTAAATGCATCGTGGATAGGAACTATTGGTTCATGTTCGGGGCTGAAATACCAATCCACAGAGCTTAGGAATAAATATAAAATTGTTGGGTTTCTAATAGGTATTGAATCACACGAGGATGCTGACTACACATTTAAAGGTGAGTCTGGTGTAGACAGATGGTTTAAATCAATAGGGATATCATCTGAATTTCAAGTTGGTAAAAAAGAATTTGATGAATTGGTATACATAGTTACAGATAATACTGATTTTCAAAAGCACATTTCATCGAATGAAGAAATTCTTAACTCTGTTATTGAGATATTTAAAGTTGGGGATAAATACGGACATACAACTAAAGAAATACGTCATAATTCTGGGAAATTGTGGGTTAAGTTTAAATCAGGCGTGAAAGTAAAAGCAGGTGATGTTGATAAAATATCTAGTGAAATAGTCCCTCTCCTAGGAAAAATTGACCAGCAAATTAAGTCAGTAAAATTTTCGTCTATTAATAAGTGGAAAGACCCATTTGTCATTAAAGCAGTAGTGATACTGGCAATTAGTACAGGATTAACATTAAATGGCCTCGCTCATATTATGAGGTTTATTTGGGGGGATATACCATTTACTTTAGATGTGTATCCCTTGTTTATAGATTCTATAATTTACGGATCTATAGTTATATTAGTGCTAATAACCTCTACCTTTATACTGCTTGGGAGAAGCGCTAGGACACATCTGGTTATAATCGAGTTGCTTATAGTAGGATATTTTGGTGCTGTATCAACATCGTTTGCAGAGCTTCGAGACTTAAATATGGAACTTGATCACTCTTCTTCAATAGAGTTTGGGGTTCAAGCAAACAAAAAAAGAATCAGCAGGCAAAAGAATTCGACCAACTACTATGTATATGTGGATGATTGGACAGAAGAAAAAACAGCAAAAAGAGTTGAGGTTTCAGGTGGTTTTTATCATTCCATATTGGTTGGAGACAAGTTGATAATTAGCCAAAAAGATGGTTTTTTAAATTATAAATGGGTTGAAAGTATAAGAAAACATAATGAATAAGGTTATATCGCGCGAAGCCGC
>JAMOMJ010000311.1 GCA_027067135.1 Cyclobacteriaceae bacterium | reverse complement strand
ACTCCAAACAGCAACTAATGGATCAACTAATGGAATACATCAAAACTTATAATCTTACAAGAGCCAAGCCGTTTGACTGGACTTACAATCCAAATAATTCGACTTTTAAAGATTCTTTACACTAGTTTTTATTTAACTGATAAGACCTGCCAACAAATTCTGCTTCAAATGTTTCAATATAGCCCCTATCTTGGCAAGTAACGTAAACCGTTTTACCTTCACTCCCACCAAATGCAACATTTGTGGGTTTATTAGCCGTTAATTTAACTTCATAAAGTAACTTTCCTTGAGGCGATACTACTGCCACTACCCCTTTGCCATATCGGGCAATATAGAGATTACCTTCTACATCACAACGCATACCATCTAAGCCAAAGTCCTCAAATTCTATAAGCAATCTCTTATTAGAAATTTCTCCACTACCACTCAAATCATAAACCCAAACTTTTCTCTGGGCTGACTCATTCACATATAATAGAGAATCCCCAGACCCAACTTCAATACCATTAGTTGTACCCATAGCTAGCTCGAGTAAAGTAATTTCTCCGCTTGTATTTATTTTCCAAATATTACCAGTTTCCTCTTTCCAGTTAGGGTCACTCGCAAACAAAGTTCCATTCGAAGAAATTGCTAAATCGTTAGGTTGATTCATTAATGAGTCATTCGCAAATATTACAACCTCTTTAGTTTCAGGGTTTAACTTTAACACATTATGATTTACATAATCAGCCAAATACATTTGTCCATCTCGCCCAACCCTTATCCCATTGGCCACACTGCCATTTGCTAAACTATCAATAAATACCTCAAACTTGTTAATAGAACTATTTACCCTTCCAATAGTTCCATTTTTATGAGGGTTAACAAAATAAAGGTCTCCATTTTTTAAAACTGCAGGCCCTTCTAAGCCTTGAGTAAAATCACCCACATATATGTAATCTTTACTATGGACTGGTTGATTTGTCTCGTTATTAGAGGTACAAGATGTTAATATCAAGAAAATTAATCCAACTACAACTTGAGCAAAATATTTCATTCTTATTCTATCAATTTTTATAAGGGTAATATTAAAACAATAAATCCCTAAATGTTTTAGATAAATAACTTTAGAACCTCTAAACAACATATTTTTGATTTTGAGGATTGTAAAACTTCCACCAAAATTAGTTAAACAAAAATCAATAAAAAATATATTTAAAAGAGCTTGTTCTTAAAAAATGTTAAGTGCTATATTTGCACTCCCAAAACGGCACAAGGCCGTTTATAGGAGAGATGGGTGAGTGGCTTATACCAGTAGTTTGCTAAACTGCCGTACGGGAAACTGTACCGGGGGTTCGAATCCCCCTCTCTCCGCAAATACCCCCTCGGGGTGTAGTCCCGACAGATGTCGGGATAAACTACGCTTCGTAATTAGTTGGTACAATAATAAGATTGTACATTACTTGAAATTAGATTTATTATTACACCTCGGGGTGTAGCGTAGCCCGGTCATCGCGCCTGCTTTGGGAGCAGGAGGTCGCAGGTTCGAATCCTGCCACCCCGACAAAAAAGAGATCCAACGATCTCTTTTTTTTGCAGGTCGCGTAGCTTCCGCCTCCGTTTTACTACGGTGGACAGGCAGCTTCGCTTCGCAACAGGGTCGCGTAGCTCAGCTGGATAGAGCATCTGCCTTCTAAGCAGACGGTCAAAGGTTCGAATCCTTTCGCGATCACGATTGTGAACCCTTATGAATGGATTCCACAGCAAAAAGCCTCTA
>JAMOMJ010000310.1 GCA_027067135.1 Cyclobacteriaceae bacterium | reverse complement strand
CTGTCGCGTAAACGAGTCATTTTTGGATAGGGACATCCAAAAGTGTATCACGAGATAGCGACACTATCGGCTATCCATGACGGCCAGCAATTGCAAGATCCTGCAGCGACTTAAATGTCCCCAAAATAATTAGCAAATAAATACCTCTACCATTCTTATTGGCGACTATCTTAATTTCTCAGCAGAGAGCAAAAATTATAAAGCAGCAATAAAAGCACTTGTATCTGCAATTTATCTGCAGCTCAACCTGTTTGAAAAACGAGACTTGATGGCTTTACTGCGAGGGGAGCCCATACATGACAAGCAATTCAATATAAATCAGATGGCTTTGCTGTGAAAGTTAACGGGACAGCAGTGCTATTTAATACACCATTCAACGTTATGGTATTTATCTCTAATTGAATAATCATAAATAGCTCTAATTTTGTAGTAATTATTGGCATATAGCTTTACTTTTTTTTCTAATAAAACCGCTGCAATAGCAATATGCAACCGATTAGTATGAACCTCATCAAAAGCATCAATTTCAGATAGAAAAGTGTGACAAGAAAGGGTTGCAAGGTCTTTCTTACAAGAACTAAGTTCTAGCATCGCAGACAAGTCCATGTTACCGATGGGTACTTCGTCTGATGTACGTTCAACGTCTATTCTAAATGCTTTGAGGACCTTTCCTGTTGGTGTAAGTCCTAGCATTTTCTTATACTTAAATATTAAATATGCTAAAAGCCCTCTCAAACTCAAACCAAAGTCATAATCATTATTTCTTTTTAGCTTGCACATCAATTCCTTAAGGATATATGGAATGAAATTAACTTTTGGCTTATGCTCTAGTAACTTCCTTACATCCACTTGAAATACTATATCATCATGCAAAAAAACATGTGCCTCGGAGGCTGTTGTAGTTACAAAATCATAGGATACTCTTTCTCTGCAGATCAAGTATGCATTATCACCAAGGGATGCCAACAGCGACTCTGCACCAAAAATAGTATGGGGCATGATAACTACATTTTTGGCTACACCTTTATATTTACTGACAAACTTTCCAGCTCGGCTCTCTTCGCCCCCAAAATTTCCACCTCCACCATACACCACAGTTTTATTTGTTGCATCGAAATTATTATCGCCAACAGTTTCGTAGTTAATACCATGTTTTTCGAAGAACTGGAAAGTAGCACAAGCAATTAAAGAATCACCTGCATTGCCAGGATTAGGGTAAAAATATAACTTTGTATCTAAGCCCTTTAATAGCTCAACCAACGATAGTTTATTCAACTCAGTCATATCAACCTTCATTCTTTTTAAGTAATTCTAATAAATAAGCATAATCCTGCTTGAATTTTTCTCTTACCGTTAAATCAAGATAATCCATATTATGCAGCTCATTAACTTTTACAACTAAGTCATTAATCCACTCTCTTCCAGATAACCTTTCATCATTTGAAATGACTTTATTCAATATTTCCGTGGCAGCAATACAGCTTCTTTTATCAAGGACATATTTCCTAGGTGAAAAGCTCCCATAAGAGTTAAGCACCTTCAATACAGAATCCGCCAAATCACTTTCACCAGCAAACATACCTGTTTTTTCATTTATAAAATCGTAATGCTCTCCATAATTATGCCCCTTCCGCATAATTACGACAGTATTACAAAACATTCCTTCAATTATCGCTCTATTATTTCCCTCGAATTTTGACCACAATACATTTACTTTGCTTCGATTAAGAAGAGCAGCAACTTCTTTATGGGTAATAGACTCATAAATTGTTAACCAATCAGATACACCATAATGATCCGCCAATTGTAGAATAGTCTCTTTATCTGTATCTACGGGATAGCCAACTAATACAATTCGAGGACTTATCCCATTATTCTTTAATTTGGATATTGCCTTAAAAAAAGCACCATGGCGTTTAAATTTCGCCCATGCGGCGACCATGATAATGTCAATATCTCTCTCAGAAGAGCTGACCTGGAAATTTTTGTGGTTCACAAACCAGCTTGGCCCTATTTCAATAGGCTTAATTTTAGTGTTTAACTCATTGATAAAATTCAAGTCCCTCTTCTCATAACACATCAGATAGACATCACTTGATACATTAGCGTAGGACAAGATACTTATTTCACAAAATCCTGCCCAACTTGGTTCCAAAACAACGATATAGTTTTCTAATATACGCTCAACATTAAAATACTTGTGAAACATCAAAAAATAGTAACTATAGTTAAGAATCAAGACACCTTTTTCATCTTTATTAGCCGATTTCAAAACGGTTATTATGCCATCGAGCATATTCTCCGGATAATCAAAAAACTGGGCTGTATTGGATAAGGGTTGAATGTTGTCAATGGCAGCAACAGTTAACGTATTAGCTCGCTCCTTGTTGTAAAAAAAATAGCGGGCAAAATGCAAGCCAAGACCATAGCTTCCACACCACCCCGTTCTATATATCACGGATGAAATATTAAACGCTTTTAGTTTGTTACCAGAAAATATGTACGCGTAAATTAATATATATGCGAATAATACCAATGGAAATTTACACCAATTGTAATCATATTTAATCGACTCGATTACTTTTTGCTTAAAAAGAATTATCTTTAACTTGATCTTCATATCCATCCTTTTTTTACTATTTTTCATACTGGGTACCATCTGTCTTACGACTTTTAATTACCTGCTTATATAAATACCCAATCAATTTCTTCAACTCTTTTGTTTCCTGTCTGGCCGATAACAACTGATAGCCTACAATTACAAAAACAACATAAGACACTACAAACGATAAACCTGTAGCAAGCAGATTTAAAAAAAGTGGCCACTCACTATATATTTCTATATTTGATATTAACCAAATAGAAAGCACACAAGATAGGCATGTCGGCGTAATAAGCACAGCAATGCGGTACAAATTTAATTTCAGTATATATGTGATGGTTACCGTTAATATAAACACGCTACCAATTGCGAGCACAGCCCTGACTAATGCAAACTGTTCAATACTCTCAAATGTTAGTAACAGCAGCGTTGCTACTATTAAAACAACACTCACTAAGTCATAGTAAAATAGAATTTTAACCTTATTTAAAGCGATTAGGGCTTCTTGGAAAATCGAAACGAAAGAGAAATTAACTATTAATACTGACATAATCCCTAGTATTGGTGCATATTGCCACCACCGATCATCAAAAAGAAGTTGCACTATTAACTCATCGTAATTCCATAGGAATGTACTGATTGGTGCGGTACCCATAAAGAGAATACATAGACTGTACGAAATTTGGTAATTTAGCTTATCAGGGTCAGACTTTACTTTTGAGAAACTAGCAAGGAGCGGCTCTGTTAGTGGCTTGATGAGTTCGAGTGCAGGCATAATTGAGAGGTTCTTCATCAAGGAAAATCCGCCAAGTGCTTCAAATGAAAATAACTTTGATATAAATAATGTATCAAGTTGAGCTTTTGAGTAGCCAAGAATACTTTTGAATAACATCCATTTTGAAAACCCCCACTGTTCCTTTATTCGACAAGCATCAAATTTAGGGCGGTACTCGTGTATGAAATAAGAACCAATTGTTTTAAATAAATATGATAAAACCACACCCCATATCATTGCCCAGTAATTTTCAAAATAGAATGCCATTGAGACAGTAAAGATAAAGCTCAAAATCTTTTCTGCCACTAGCAGTCGCATTATTGGCCGGTAGTTGAACTCTTTTTTGAGAAGATGTAGACCAGGGTTCATTAATGCGCCTAAAGGGAGAATTAATGCAATGATTTGCAGTGGCTGTGCTAAATCAGTACGGTCAAAAAACGTCTCAATTAAAGGCGTACTTAATATGAAAAGAATGCAAACTATGGATTTAAGGGCAAGATTTAACGTCCAGGAGGAGTTCAAGTCTTTATCATCTACCGTCTCCTTTTGAACGATATATTGCTGTGCACCAGACTCCGTTAGTACATCACAAAAGAATACAACCATTGTCGCAATGGCAACGATACCAAAATCTTCAGGTGTTAGTAGACGTGCTAAAATTAGCATGCTCACTATCCCGATAGCGCGTAGCATTACCCTCACAACAAGTATAATAAATGAGCTTTTAAGTATTTTTACGCCAAGGGACAATTTATACTCTCTATGACTGGCTGTAAGAAATAAGTGCTTTTATTTGTTCTGCAAGACTGTGGTTTCTGAGCATCTCCTCATCTAGCACAGTCTTTTGTTTGTCAAAATTTAAAAAGCATTCACTAACTGCATTGAAAGCCATATCTGGATCATAGAAAAGAGTAGGTGCATAACCTTCGACGCCTGTATAAGACTGATTAAATGAGGATATTTTCTCATCACAAAGTAGTGGAATAAAGGGCAACCCCATAGAAAATGACATAATACAGCCATGAAGACGGCTACTCACTACGATTCCTGCGTTTGAGACACCCTCCAGCGTCTTCATGTGATTTGCTGACATATTACTGTCTTCCTGATATGTATACCCTAGTCTTCTTGCAACCGTTTTAAGGCTATTACTTATTTTATCTAGATCTGCACCTGCTAAGCGCAGATCAGATGGGTGGTAGATGTGTAATAAAATTTTGCTTCTATTAGATTGATTTTGCCAAAAATGCTTATTCACAAAGTTAACAGATGGACAGATCCCCATATGTATAGGAACATTTGTTATTTTAGCTAGTGCATTTTGAGTGTAATTATCGCGTACACCAATGAAACTAGCATTCTCTACTAATTTCTTAGTATAGGAAGATTCCATTTCTGGTCTTCCCTGCATTCTATTAATACCAATGCCAAACATCACATAGGGAAGTTTTGAGTCAAGCACTTCACTCCAAAATTCGTTGAAAACAGGTTGCAGCAATCCACCACCACCGATAATTAATAAACACTGTGGATTCGCGGTTTTAATCTGATCAATATGCTTCTTAAATTCTTTTTTCCAAGCTGATGAGCAAAACAATTCAATGCCTGGCACTCCTATTAAGTGCCGTATTCCACAGAACGATATGTAATCA
>JAMOMJ010000309.1 GCA_027067135.1 Cyclobacteriaceae bacterium | reverse complement strand
AACGCTTTTTGATAACATCAGAAGACATGCCCAATGCCCCTTGTAACAATTGAATTGATTGTTCACTAACTGTATAATTATTGATGGCCACGTTATAGCTTGCCATTGAGGCATTACCCGAATTTAACGCTTGCGATTGAACCGAACCACCAGTAGAATTTTTAACCTGAACAATTTGAACGCTATAGTATTCATCATTCTCTAAGCCCGAAACATCAAATTTTAACAAGCGCGTGTAGTCTTGAACTAGAAGAGGGGTTTCATACGAAACATCTTCTTCGCCCATTTTAATAAAGCGAACTTTGTATGTATGCTCGTCAAATTCACCTCCATAATTAGGGAATAAATTGGTTGTACCTTGACGTTGGCGTACGTATCCAAAGTTTGATTGTGTTTCGCCTTTTAAGAAACTTCTTTGATTTTTAAATGGATAGGTATACAGAACGTTTTCATCTACAATGGTACTCGGAGCACTTCCAGTACGGAAAGACGCAATTTTTTCTTCTTCCCAAAAGCTATTGGTACTCTCTAATTTGAACACCACTTTACGACCACCAGGTAAGTACTCATATACTCTAACCACTATTCGTTGGGTGAAACTAGTATGCTCTCTTAAGGAGTTGACAGGTAGCATAACGGCAGAAACATTGTCTTCTAACAACTCAGGTGCTTCACAAAGTACGGCTGTTCTGTTGTTTTCTTTCAAAGTCCAAGTTGAAATAAATGGCTCGAAAAAGCGAGGTGGTAATGCTGGGTCTCTTCTTGGAATCTCCAAAATTTCTCCTATCGGTACAGAAAATGCTGCTGAGCATGTAGAGAAAACACTATTGTTGCTTCCACTTCGAGGTTTTAAATCTTGAATAAAATTAATACTTGCTAATCCTGGAGGGACTTCATATTCAATAGTACAAACCTCACCAATAGTGGCTAAGAAATGGTAACTACCTTTAAACATACCGCCAAGAATACGATAGCTAAATGCACCTTCGCCTTGTGCCCATACTGGGTTTGGTATTCCACCACTCAGAATTAAGGCTGCAGCTCCTTCAAATATTGGAAACTTGCCTTTGATAAACCAAAGGTTAATTCCTAAACCAAATTCCCCTCGAATTCCGGCATAAAACTGCCCGGTGGCATAGAAGTTATTTTTACCTGGAATTTTACCAGTTTCAATACATCTTCGTCCTTCTAGCCAAGTCATATTAATATCAAAACCTATGGCCATGGCAATTTCAAAATAGAACGGAATAGGATTAGCCGATAAACTCATTGAAAATGCGGCACCAATGGCAAAGCCTTCACCTGTAGGCAAAGTTTCTCTTACTTGCCCAGCAATGAGGTTACTCACATCGCCCCCCGATGGGCTAAAATCGCCCCGGGCTGCGTTATAAATTGCCATAAACTCAGGACTTGGCGGTGGTAAGGTGGATGGCACCTCATGACCCACCATTAAATAGGTAGTAAATGTTAATAGAGCATCATCACCCATTCCTAGTTTTAGTCCCCCTCGATTATCGGGGCTACCCATATTAAAATACCAATAATCTTCTTCGGTGTTTAGGTTGGAGTAGAATTGCGCCTGTACAAATAAATTATCTCTCGGTCCCGTATAATCAGCCGGGACGGGTAAAATTGGTCCGCCAGGGTCGTTACTAATACTACCAACTCCGGTAAGAATATCCAAGAAATTAACCGAAATTATAATATCTCCTTGTACGTTAGAAACGCCACTTGCTGGGTTATGGTACTCGATGCTGAGGTAACCCATTATTGGTGCATCTCGGTCTTCCAACCC
>JAMOMJ010000308.1 GCA_027067135.1 Cyclobacteriaceae bacterium | reverse complement strand
GTCGGATTTAGGGAATCGTAGCAAGGGAAAGCGTTCGCATTACATACCAAGCCCGCCTCCCTTTAAGAGCTTGATCACGCAAAATATCGACAAACTGCCCCCAAAATTTCGCCACTGCCTTACCAGATCGGCTTTTCATTGCGTCAGATAGCGGTTTGTATTAGGTTTGGACGATCAGGTCAGAGATTTGCGGGTATTGAATTGCGTGCTAGGCAGAAGGTGGTGAATATGAATAGTTACCACTCTGTCTAGTTGGCTATTTAGTGCTTTCTGGCTAATCAACTGTTATGCGCAATAGAAAGAGGGGTAGTATTGTCTAAGTCTATTAAGCAACATTGGGTTCCCCAGTTTTACTTGAAGGGGTTTTCAACACCAGAAAGTAAAGAGTCAAAAATGAAAAAAGTGTGGGCCTTTCATAGAGAAGAAGGGAAGCCTTTTCTTGTGAATGTTGAAGATATTGCAGCTCAAAGGCACCTCTATACTCCGGCATGCCCAAAAGGTGAAAGAGACTGGAAAGTAGATGATAAGCTAACTGACTTAGAGGGTATGGTAAGTAGTATTTGGCCGAAAGTGGCTCATGACTACATTGATCTATCAGATAAGCACATAAGAATGGCATTATCTTTATTTATTGCAACTCTTCTCCTAAGACATCCATCTAATATCGATCAAGTTAAAAAAATTCATGAAACTATGGTTTCCGTATGGGAACAAGCACCTGAAGACAACGAAGGTAGGCCATGTGGGAATATTTTAGTTAAAGGGAAGGAATACGAATTAGATAATCCTGGCTGGGAAGAATATAAAAACTCTACTGAGTATGATCACAACATGTTTTTCACATCATTAATAGAAAGTGAAGCCAGGGAAATAGCAGAACTCTTGATGGAAAAAAGGTGGTCTGTTGTAGTGTCAGATCATCCTGTGTTTATAACTACTGATAATCCAGTTATTTCAGAAAACCAGGAGAGAGAACGGTTTGGTTTAGGAACTAAGGGTACATTTATAACATTCCCTTTAAGTCCCACTCGTATATTATGTATGGATGATAAGCACGAGGAACCAGCGTCACAATACTATCCCCTTCAAAAGAATGCGGGGGCAGCATTTAACCAGGCACAGTGGGTTAAAGCATATCGGTTTATGATAAGTAATAGAGATCCGGGTGAAGTTCTTACAGAAATAATAGAGTTTTCAGAAAGTTTGATTGCATGTCAGAACTAGAGGCGCAATTAGAAAAAGCAAAGAGGGTGTTCAAAAAGACGCAAAAACACGCGCCAACTTACTCCGCTGGTGAGCAAGGCGTTATGCATTACACTAATACCCCTACTTTGGATTCATATGAAAAATTATAGTCTTCTTCTTAAAAAAAAATTTTGGATTAAATTATGTGTAATTTCTTGGTGGGGATCGGTTGTTGGAACATATATATGGTTTCTAGGGTTTGTTGGAAAATCCCCAATACTTGATGGATGGCTAAGTATTGTGGCGGCAACATTAATTGGAGGGGCTGGGATGAACCACATTACTAATTTGTATAATACGTCAATGGATGACTTTAATGTTGATTATGTTTGGCCGGTAATTTTTGTTTCACTTGGTGCAATTTTATTATTTTTTGGGACTTTATTATGGGCTTTGCATGAGAAATTTTGGGCTCAGATCCTCAGCATAATCTTTGTAATGGTATCAATTATTACTATTGTTGTGGGTTCAGATACTGCACCAAGAAATAAAAATGCATAATGAATAAGGTTATAATATCGCGCGAAGCCGCGATATAACCTGTTTGTTGAACAAGCCCGGGGTTCATATTGAT
>JAMOMJ010000307.1 GCA_027067135.1 Cyclobacteriaceae bacterium | reverse complement strand
ACTAGTTTTGATGACGCTTTTTTATTTGTAATAATTAAACTACTACCAGCTGTAAGCTGGTAGATTTGATTTCCGCCTATAAGGCGGCTAAAGTTCATTCTCCTGAAATTTTGAAGTCACCATCTTTGTCCTCAAGATCCTGTTTCTCTATATATTCCATTATTATTTCATCCGTTATTGTTCCTGAACTGACTACAAAATACCCTCGTGCCCAAAAATGCCTGCCCCAATACATTTTTGATACTGTCTTAAACTCTGACATCACCTTGCGAGAACTCTTCCCTTTTATATATTGCATCAACTTACTCACAGATATATGTGGTGGAACAGAAACAAATAAGTGAACGTGATCCTCAGAAACATGTCCCTTTATTATTTCAACCTCATTAGCCTTACAAACTTCGCGTATCAATTCTCTAACTCGTTTTGCTAACTCTCCTTTCAATATCTTTTTGCGATACTTCGTTATCCAAACTAAATGATACTTAATATCATAAACCGTATGTGATGTCTTCCTGTATTTTTGCATTAAACAAAGAAAGGTAAACTAAAGTCTTCGCCTAAAGGCGAGGGATTTTCTCCCATTCCCCGAATTTGAAATTAACAAAGAAACAAACAGAAAGTGTATTGAGCAATTTTCTAGAAAAAGAAAACGGACTAAATTCAGTATTAGAAATGATGCTAAACTCAATGATGGTAAGTGAACGTTCAGCGCACTTAGAAGGAGCTGCAGGTAATAAAGGTAATGGCTACCGGTTAGGAAAAGTATTTGGTCACGGAGCCCAATTAGAACTACGTATTCCAAGAGATCGCCAGAGCACTTTTATGCCCACTATATTAGCCCTGTTCAGAGACCAAGAGAGTTATTTGCGAGAGGTTAGTTTTCAGATGTATAGCAAAGGTCTTACTACACGAGACATATCCGAGGTAATGGAAACTATTTACGGTAGTCACTACAGTAAAAGTAAGGTTAGCAGCATAAACACCAGTTTTTATGAGCAAATGCAAGCCTGGAGGAAACGAGATTTAGATGAACATTATTTGGCTTTTTATATTGATGGTCTCTATGTAAAACTCAAGCGAGATGGTAAATATGAAAACGAGTGTTTCTACATTATTTTAGGATTAAAGGAAGATTATAGACGAGAGGTTATTGCGATTGTAAGTTTTCCTACAGAATCATCCATAGGCTGGGAACACGTTTTTCAAGACTTGAAGGAAAGAGGAGTGAAATCAGTTGGTTTAATTGTCTCTGATGGTCTGTCAGGTCTTGAAGGTAAAATAGCCCAAGAGTTCGGAAACACACCTCATCAAAAATGCATAGTTCACTTACAGAGGATAATACAGAAATATGTTAGAACAACAGATAGAAAGGAGTTAGCACAAGATTTTCGAGAGATTTTATCTCCCGATGATCCAACTAATACAAAAGAAAAAGTCGAAATAGCATTGGAAAATCTAGCGCAAAAATGGGAGGTTAAAAACAAGTCTTTGAGTAAATATTTACGAACGTTTGAGTGGCAACCATACTTCACATACTTAGACTACTCGGTGAAAATCAGGCGAATGATATATACCACAAATTGGATAGAACGATTCAATCGAAGTGCTAGGAGGACATTGAAAATCAGAGGAGCTTTCCCTAGTCCAGAGTCGGTTCTCTCATTAATTACAAGTGTTGCGATTGATAAATCAGATAAAATATACGCATATCCAATACATAATTTTAAATTTGAGCAAAAGCTTCAACAAAAAAATGGCTAATTTAAATGCAGACTTATTAATTTATTGAAAACTTTTTGCAGGGTTTAGACACACTA
>JAMOMJ010000306.1 GCA_027067135.1 Cyclobacteriaceae bacterium | reverse complement strand
TGTTCTTTGCAAACAGCCCTAAAAGGAGGGTCGCTTACATCTTCCATTGGAGCCAATAGGAGTGGAAACTCACCAATTTCAAGGTTGCCAATTTTAACCATAACGATCTTTTTGCGATTGCTTGCAAAGTTATACCTTTTATAAATCAATAATCGGCTTATTTTTGTTTCAAAGAATAACGCATGAATAACCCCGCTACAACTCCGTATGCATCTCACATTGGGCCTTGGAAACTCCTCATTATTTCCTTGGTTGGAAGTTTATTAGGCTTTCAATTAATAGGAGTATTAATAGGAGCCTTTGTTGCTATACCCTTTTATGACGGGTCTATCATGGAATTGTTTACTGCTATGGCTGATCCTGTTAATAATCCTGAAATAAAAATGCCCTTAATGATTACCCAGGGAGTTGGCTCTGCCTTTGGGATGATACTTGTTCCGTGGCTAATTTATTCGAAAATGTTCAAATTACCGTTGAACTTTGGTCAATCTAAAGTCTCCATTCAACCTGTCGCATTCACATTTTTAATTACTCTGTTCTTTATGGTAGTTAACTCTCCCATAGGGGAGTGGAACCAAAACATAAGGTTACCAGAATCTCTATCTAGCATTGAAACAGCTTTGCAATTAATGGAAGAAAACATGAAGGTGATAACTGAATTTTTGATAGAGTTTGATTCTTTTGGAGCCTTTATAGTAGGCATATTAGTGATTGCAGTAATTCCTGCAATTGGAGAAGAATTGGTTTTTAGAGGGCTTATTCAAAATCATTTATTCCGAATTACTAATAATATACATGTAGCCATTTGGATAGCTGCTTTTATTTTTGGAGCTATCCATATGCAGTTTTATGGGCTTTTCCCCAGAATGATGCTAGGAGTTTTATTTGGCTATCTTTATTATTTTTCAGGCAAGCTATCTTATGCTATGATCGCCCATTTTTTTAATAATGGAATAGCTGTTGTGGCTGTTTATATGCACCAGCTTGGCAAAATTGACTATGATATTGATTCAACCGAGTCGATACTTTGGTATCAGGTGCTTGTTTCTGCTGTAGTTCTTATATTATTGTTATTTGCTTTTGAGCGAAATGTTACAAAGGAGGTGCTAAATGAGTAAGTGGTCAAAAGTGTATGAATCTAAAGAACCTTATAGGGCAGAGATTGTTAAGGATATTTTAGAGCAAAAAGAGATTAATGCCATTATTATAAATAAAAAAGACTCGGCTTATTATATTTTTGGAATGCTTGAAGTTCATGTAGAAGCGAAAGCCGTGTTAAATGCATTAAAAATTATAGAAAATGACATCAAGTTCGAAGAAGTTTAGTTCATTAGGTCAGCGAATTATTACAGCTTTGGTCGGAGCCTTTACAATTATTGGAGGAATTTACTGGGGTATGTGGGGCTACTTTATTGTTTTTTTAGGTATTAGTTTTTTAACACTCTGGGAGTTTTATAAATTGGCCATTTTAGATGACATGGCTCCTTTAAAAATTTGGGGTTCTATAATTGGAGCAGTCTTATTTTCCCTTACTTTTTTGGTAAAAGCAGGGTTACTACCATTCAATTATTTGTTATTAATTTTTCCATTATTCGCATCAGTTTTTCTTATTAAGCTTTATAAAAAAGACGATAAACCATTTACACAAGTGGCCTACACTTTCTTAGGTATTATATACGTTACAGTGCCATTCTCACTGTTAAGTGTAATTGCCTTTGATTCTGGAGAGTACCATTTTCAAGTTATTATTGGCATGTTGTTTATTTTATGGGCTAGCGATACAGGTGCTTATTTCACTGGAATTCTTTTCGGGAAAAAGAAATTGTTTGAA
>JAMOMJ010000305.1 GCA_027067135.1 Cyclobacteriaceae bacterium | reverse complement strand
ACAGATGGTATATTTTCTTCGCAAAATGAAGTGTTTGCTTATATAAATAATGCGGGTGATCCCGTTCAGCCAAATGCCCAAGCCGGAGACATTAAATTTGTTGATATAAATGGAGATGGGGAAATAACAGAAGAAGACATTACCAATATTGGCAAACCCTGGGCAGATGTAATTCTGGGAATGAACCTTAACTTTGAATACCGTGGGTTCGATTTACGAGTGCTAATCAATGCCAGTATTGGCAATGATGTGTATAAAGTATATGAACGACAGGATGTTGTTTATAATAATTACCAGGATACCTGGCTTGATCGCTGGTCAGAATCCAATACAGGCGGAAAATACCCACGGCTGGTTTTAAACGATGTGAATCAAAACCAGCGACCATCCGATTTTTATGTAGAAGATGCCGGTTTTATGCGTATCAGGGTGCTACAGGTGGGGTATAACCTGCCTGCTAAAATTCTCGACAAACTTTTGCTGCAAAAACTAAGGTTATATGTTTCGTTCGAAAACCTGCTAACCCTTACCGGTTATACAGGCTTTGATCCCGAAATCGGGTCTTCAAACTGGATTTTAGATACCGGGATAGACAAAGGGTTTTATCCACAAAACAAATCCATTGGGGCAGGTATTAACATTACTTTCTAATCGCATGAAAAAGAAATTTTATACATCCTTAATTTTCATACCTGTACTTATACTACTAAGTGGATGCAGAGATAAATTCCTGGAAGTAGAACCTGTTGCTTCTTACCTCGAAGAGAATTACTACCAAACAGAAGAGCAGGCCTTTAATGCACTAATTGCTGCCTACGATCCTTTACAATGGACAATGTACGGTGGTTTTTGGGTAAGCCATGTAATGTACGGTGAAATTCGTTCGGATAATGCCAATGCCGGAGGTGACCCTACCAATGCTGACCAGCCGGGGTGGCAGGAACTGGATGATTTTACAAACAGTACGCTTACCAACGAATCGTATTGGATATGGAACAGGTGCTATGCCGGCATTTACAGGGCTAACCTGGTGCTAAACAATGTGGAAATTGAATCGGCTACGGTAAACAGATATAAGGCAGAAGCCAAATTTTTAAGAGCCTACTACCACTTTGATGCCTTTAGGCATTACGGCCCTTCGGTAGTACTTGATAAAGTGTTGCTGCCAACCGAATATAACCAGGCTCGTTCCACTATGTCAGAAAATTTTGAACTGATGGTGGCAGACTTAGAGGCTGCCATTCCGTTGTTGCCCCTTACTGTTTCAGAGTCTTTTGCCGGCAGAATAACAAAAGGTGCAGCACAGGCACTATTGGGTAAAATCTATTTGTATTGGGCTGATCTGGACAATGACAATGTAGCTACATTTGATAAAGCTGCAGCTGCGCTTGGAGAGGTAGTAAACGAAGGGCAATACCAATTATTAGATGATTTTAATGAGTTGTTTGCTTTTGGTAATTCTAATTCAGCTGAATCCATCTTTGAAATACAACACTCAAATATATCACCCTCTAACTGGGGCTGGCCAAACAATTGGATAGACGGAAACGTTTTTGCCCAGCTCTGTGGTGTCAGGAGCCTTTGTGCAGAGCACCCGGATTATAATGCCGGTTGGGGCTTTATGCTGCCTACACAAAGTTTATACAATCATTTTTTAACCGATGATACCTACAGGCGCAATGCAGCCATTCTTTCAGAAGCAGAAATAGTATGGGATATTGAGGCTGCAAGCCCGGGCGGATGTGGTGGAAACTATATTGGTATGGCCGATCAAAATATGGAAGATTTTACGGGCTATTGGCAGGAGAAATACCCCATTTACAAAGCCTACTCTAACCCTAACGGAGGCGATTTGGTGCTTAACCTGGATGCAAATGTATTTGTTATCCGCTATGCCGATGTTTTGCTTATGCTGGCAGAAGCTTTGCACCGGGGTTCCGGTGCCGATGGTGAGGCAGAAACCTATATTGATATGGTAAGAGAGCGTGCTGCCGGCCCGGGCGATAACACAGGCAATTTTAGAACAGTAGCCCAATTAATGAACGATGAAGGCTGGACATTGCTGGAAGCGATATGGTACGAACGCAGGGCAGAACTGGCAGGGGAAGGCGACCGGTGGTTTGACCTGGTTCGTTCGGGGCGAGCCCATGCAGGTTTATTTAACGGAGACCCGGTTAGGGAGCCAAATTTTGCTCCTGAAGATGAGTGGATACCCATAGCACAAAGAGAAATTGATGTAACAAACCAGGCACTTACGGCTTATCCCGGCCCGGAACTGTTTAAATAAAAAGACCCTGGTTATTGTGGTAACCGGGGTCAAAATCCAAATAATGTTTAACTAAAACAATAGGTTATGAATTTTCACAAAATTACTAAGTTATGGTACATTTTTCTAATTGTACCACTGGTTTTTATGCACTCTTGCAAGAAAGAGGATCCTGTACCGGCAGTGGTTGCCAGTTTTCAATTTAAGGCCGATGCAGACAATTTTCTGCTGGTAGCTTTTACCAATTTTTCTCAAAATGCCGTTTCGTTTAGCTGGGATTTTGGCGATACCAATACTTCTACAGATAAAGACCCCACCCACGAATATGCAGCAACAGGCACTTATACTGTTAAGTTAACCGCCACGGCAGCAGATGGCTCAACTTCTGAAAAAACCGAAGAGGTGGAAGTGGTAGATCCGGATGAAGCCTTAACCCTTTTGGCAGGCAATACATCCAAAATATGGAAACTGGTTAGAGAAGGTGCTTCTATTGGAATTGGGCCTGATGCAGATAACTGGTCTTTTTGGTGGAATTTGACCAATGACGGCACACGAAATTGCGTGTATGACGATGAGTTTATTTTTTCGCGAGGAGGAGGTTTTGAATTTAAAGATAATGGTACTTTCTGGGGAGAAGGGGATGTATATCCTGTTGGATCAGATAAAGAAAATTTGAATGAAACTTGCTTTGATGCTACTTCAGGTAATTTAACAGTAGATGGCGTTGACAATAGTGCATGGTTATCTTCCAGCACCCATACATACACTTATAATTCTACCGATAAAAAGATTACCCTGTCAGGAATGGGTGCCTGGATGGGACTTGTAAAACTTGGTACGGATGGCTATGTTACCACCCCCCAGGCAAGCACAACCTTTGATGTTGTGTTAACTGATGGCGGCACAAGTGGTGTTGATACGCTGGATGTGATTTTTGATTACAGCTCAATAGGCAATTATTGGAAAATACGCTATGTTAGCTATGATGATGCAAGTAAAGAACCTGTTATTTCAGGCCCTCAACCAAAAGCATCATTTTCTGTATCAGTAGATGTTTCTACTAAAGTGGCAACGTTTACAAACAATTCAACTGATTCAGATTCATATAGTTGGGATTTTGGCGATGGGGCAGGAACTTCTACTGATGAAAATCCATCATATACGTATGCTGCCGTAGGTGTTTACCCGGTAAAACTTGAGGCCACAAATGAAAACGGGACAGTATCGGTTACAAAAGATGTATTTGTTGGAGTAAGTGACCCTGTAGCGACTGATCTTCATGGTGGTTCAACTAAAACCTGGAAACTAAAGCCTGTGGCTGGTGCACTCAAGGTGGGGCCTTCCATTGGTAATGGAGATTGGTGGACGAGCTCTGAAAGTGATGTTACAGCACGGGATTGTATGTTTAATGATGAATTTATCTTTAAATCAGATGGTAGCTATGAGTATGCCTCTCAAGGGGATATATATGGGGAAGACTATATGGGATTCACTACTACTGAATGTACTAGTGAAACCAATTTAGCGGGCGTATATGCAGGATTAGCATCTTCTTCATCCTATACTTTTTCTTTAACAGAGGCTACTGGTTCCGATCCTGCTTCTTTAACTGTTAACGGTGATGGTGCATTTTTAGGATTTGCAAAAGGATATAATGGTGGTGAATTAAATGGATCAGATTCAGCACTGCCTCAATCCATTACGTATGTTGTAAATATTTTCTTTGACGAAGGGTCAACTCAAACTATTGAAGTAGGTGTAGATATCGCAGGAGATGGTACAGCCTGGTGGACAATGACATTAGTTGCTCAATAATTTTACTTGGTTAGTTGTTTAGGGGGGCCGAATGGGTCTCCCTGAACTTTAACTTTAGAAAAAAGTACTTAAGTCATCTTTTTTAAAACCAGTGGCTATGTATGATTTTAATAAACATATATACGAGAAATTGAAAAAAATAACTGCAAAGAGCGTAGAGGATTTAATGCAGGGAATGCAGCAAAAAAAATCTTGTTGTTTGTTCTTTTTTCTTTGCATACCCTGGCGCAACCTTAGCGTTCATTGCGGTTATTTTACGCTATGAGTACTCATTTGGCCTTATAAAGAGTACTTCCACAATAAATTAAATCATATCCAAATCAATTAATTAAATGGTAAAAAAAGTACAGATGATTGCAATTATTATGTTACTGTGTATGGGTTCTTGTTCAAAGAGTACCATCACCGTAAAATCACCTGTGCTTACTGCAAACGATGTGCCCACCCTTACCGAAGCAGATGAAAATTTTGAAACCCAATTGATTTTTTTATTGGATAGCCCTGCTCAGCAAAATGCAGGTTTCGAGCTCTCAACCGAAAACTATACCGCTGAGGCCGGTAAAGATTATATTTCGTTTAAAAACGAACCTATAACTATTGAAGCAGGCCAAACACAGGTGGAATTTCCTGTTACAATAATGGGCGATAATAGGGTGGAAGAAACAGAGGAATTTTTTATTAACATCCTTAACCCCACAGAGATGCAGCTAAAAAAATCAGTAATTAGCATAACAATAGCTGATGATGACTATGCTGATCTTGTTATTCCTGATAAAGGGTATTACACACCCGAAACTTATACCGGAATGGAGCTTATCTGGCAAGACGAATTTTCCGGCACAACCATAAACGAGGGTAATTGGACATTTGAAACAGGTACAGGAAGCAATGGCTGGGGCAATAACGAGCTGCAATATTATAAAAAGGAGAACACCTTTTTACGTGAAGGAAACCTGGTAATTGAAGCTCGTAAGGAAAACTTTAACGGGCGCAATTACACTTCTTCCAGAATGATTACCCAAAATAAGTTTGACTTTAAATACGGGCGTGTTGACATACGGGCTGTACTGCCTTACGGGCAGGGAATCTGGCCGGCATTATGGATGCTGGGAGCAAACTTTTCTTCTGTTGGCTGGCCTGCTTGTGGCGAAATTGATATAGTAGAGTTAATTGGAGGAGGAGAAAAAGACAGCAGAATATATGGTACGGCTCATTGGGCAGATGATGCAGGCAAACTTGCCTCGTACGGAGGTAAATACAATCTAAATACAGGCATTTTTAATGATGAGTTTCATGTGTTTAGTATAATATGGAGCTCAAGCCGCATTACCTGGTATGTGGATGATATCGAATACCATGTGATAGATACATCGCCTTCGGAATTGAGCGAATTTCAAAATAATTTTTTTTTAATATGTAATGTAGCCGTTGGTGGCAACTGGCCGGAAAGCCCTGATGCATCAACCGTTTTTCCCCAGCGGATGATAATTGATTACATACGGATTTTTCAGAATAAATGATTAATAAAAACATAGTAAAAATGGGTATAGTGTATTTTTTAATACATACACTATTGTTTAGTTGCTCTTATAACAACGCCCGTGAATTGCAGGAAAATTCTAACGTTACTAGCATTGAAAATCGAATTGACAGCCTGCTTCAACTGATGACCCTGGAAGAAAAAATTGGGCAACTGAACCAATATGCCATTGGCGCAGAACTTACAGGGCCGGGGGAAAAATCATCTAAAGACAGTATAAGGTATAGCCGTTTGCTTAATGGGCAGGTAGGCTCGGTTCTAAACCTTTTGGGGGCAATAGAAACCTGCAAACTGCAAAAACAAGTAGTAGAAAATTCACGTTTAGGTATTCCGTTGCTATTTGGTTACGATGTAATACACGGTTATAAAACCATATTTCCTATTCCTTTAGGAGAGAGTGCCTCCTGGGATTTGGAAAATATTCAACAAACAGCATCCATTGCTGCCAAAGAGGCTGCTGCTGCCGGCATACACTGGACATTCGCCCCAATGGTGGATATTAGCAGAGATGCAAGGTGGGGCAGGGTAATGGAAGGGGCAGGCGAAGACCCGTATTTAGGCTCGCAAATTGCCATAGCCCGGGTTAATGGGTTTCAGGGAAATGATTTGGCCTCACCCAATACCATTGCTGCATGCGCCAAGCATTTGGCAGGGTATGGATTTGTAGAAAGTGGCAAAGACTATAACAGTGTGCATGTGGGTAAACCTACCTTGCTAAACACCATTATGCCACCGTTTAAAGCAGCCAATGAGGCAGGGGTAGCCACTGCAATGAATGCCTTTAATGATATTGAGGGTGTTCCTTCTACCTCCAACCACTATTTACTCCAGCACCTCTTAAAGCACGATTGGCAATTTGATGGGTTTGTGGTGTCGGATTGGAATTCGATCGGGGAAATAGTGAACCATGGCACCGCCAAAGACAAACAGCAGGCTGCTGCCAAGGCCATAAATGCAGGCACCGATATGGACATGGAATCCGATGCTTACATCGAACATTTAGAAACACTCGTAGCATCGGGAATGGTAAAGGAATCAACAATTAATGAGGCTGTCAGGCGTGTTTTAAGAATAAAATTTAGGCTTGGGCTATTTGACGACCCTTACCGGTATTGCGATACTTACAGGGAGGACAATACTTTGCTTAGCAAAGAAAATTTAGCTGTTGCCAGGGATGTGGCTCGTAAATCAATTGTTCTTCTTAAGAATGAAGGCGGGCTGCTCCCGCTTAATAACTTCCAACGCATTGCCATTATTGGCCCGTTGGCCAAAGACAAAGATTCTCCTTTGGGTAACTGGCGTGCTGCTGGCAGGCAGGGTTCGGCTGTATCTTTTTATGAAGGGATAACTGCTGCATTGGAGGGCATAGAGGTTACGTATGCCGAGGGTTGTAAACTATCTGTGGGCCCTAATAATTTTTTTGAAGAAGTGGAGGTTGAAAAAGAGGACAGATCGGGCTTTTTGGAGGCAAAAAATCGGGCACAAAATGCCGATGTGGTACTAATGGTATTGGGCGAAACCGCTTATATGTCGGGCGAAGCCCGCAGCAGGGCTGATATTGGCCTGCCCGGTTTGCAGTTGGAACTGCTGCAAGAAGTGTATGCAGTTAATAAAAACATAGTTTTGGTACTTATGAACGGAAGACCCCTCACCATTCCGTGGGAAGCCAGGCATATTCCGGCCATTGTAGAAACCTGGCATTTGGGCTCTGAAGCAGGCAACGCCATTGCTGATGTGCTTACCGGTAAATATAACCCGTCAGGTAAATTGCCTATGACATTCCCAAGGGCGGTGGGGCAATTGCCTATTTATTATAACCACAAAACAACGGGCAGGCCACTTTCAGATAATGGCTATGTGTTTTATACCCACCATACAGATATTGAAAACACCCCGCTTTATCCTTTTGGTTTTGGCCTTAGTTATGCAACATTCGAATACAGCAACCTTACGCTAAATAAGAAGAAACTCACAGAAAATGAATGGATTACAGTTTCGGTAACTGTTAAAAATGCAAGCAAAATCGGTGGAGAGGAAGTGGTGCAATTATATATTCAGGATATGGTAGGTAGTATTACACGGCCTGTAAAAGGGTTAAAAGGATTTAAAAAAGTGTATATAAAGCCGAAAGAGGAACTTATTATAAAATTTGATATTTCTACAGATGACCTGGCATTTTACAGAAAGGATTTTACTTATGGTACAGAACCGGGCAAATTCAGGGTGTTTATCGGGGGCAACTCCCGGGATGTATTGTCTGGTGAATTTGAGTTGATTGGAAGTGAGAAGGGGAAAGAGGAGATGGAGATTGGTTATTAGTTATTAGGAAAGCAGCATACAGCATAGTGTTGGAGACGGAAAGGAAAAAGGCTTTTGGAGCCGGCCTGACTATCGTCCGACCTAACTAGCTTGCTTCATGCTTTATGGACTATCGCCCCACCTTCCTAAACCTAGATCAGACGATAGTCGGATCTAACTAGGCGAACAGTAGCTTGGATATGGTCTGACTAATCGTCCGACCTGACTAGGCTGCGCAGGAATAGCTTGCACCGTCCTTTATGAGGGAGAGGCAGTTTGTGAGCGTTTTCTTACAGAAACAAAATAAAGATATGAGGAAAAAGAAAAAACATAATAACAAGCGTTTTATTCTTGCCATAACCGCAGTGGCAACTTTGGGTGGTTTATTATTTGGGTACGATACAGGGGTAATTGGCGGTTCTCAACTCTATTTTACAGAATATTTTAATTTTACAAAAGCTCAACAAGGGTTGGCCGTAAGCAGTGCTTTGTATGGCTGCTTGGTGGGAGCCTTACTGGCCGGTTGGATAAGCCTTCGGTTTAGCAGGAAATATGCTTTGCTTGTTTCAGGGTTTTTGTTTGCTGTTTCAGCATGGGGTTCGGGTATTCCGGAGTCGCTTTCGGTGCTGGTGGTATTTCGGTTAATTGGAGGGGTGGGAGTAGGTATTGCCTCTATGACTGCCCCTATGTACATAGCAGAGATAGCTCCTCCCAAAGAAAGAGGAAGGCTGGTTTCGTACTACCAACTGGCTATTGTAGTTGGTTTTTTTGTAGTGTTTTTGGCCACTTACTTTATTGGCGGGGGCAATGCGGCTATGCTATCTCCCGATGAAATTGAGGCTGTTCATGCCTATAATGTAAATACTGGGTGGAGGATAATGTTTTGGTCAGAAATGATTCCGGCCGTTGCCTTTTTTATTTTGTTGTTCTTTATTCCTAACAGTCCCCGCTGGCTAATTATGAAAGGGCGGGATGAGGCGGCAAAAAAAGTATTGCAAAAAGTTACTTCTTCATTGGCAGAGGCAGAGCAGGAGTTTATAGAAATCAAAAACTCTGTTGATAATGATAAAAGCAAGGGAAAAACATCGGTATTTTCGAAAGGGATGG
>JAMOMJ010000304.1 GCA_027067135.1 Cyclobacteriaceae bacterium | reverse complement strand
GTTGATACTTTAGGAGATCCTAATGATAGTGTATATTATAGTAGTATACCTTCAGGTTATGTAAACAACAATATTGATGAGTGCCCTAACGAGTATGGAGAAGTAATAAATAACGGATGCCCAGTACTTGTTGGTTTAAGTAATGAAAACTATATTTATACCATAGCTCCACAAATTGTAGTAAGTGATATATCGCAATTAACAGAAAACAAACATGCAATACAAAATGTCACCTATTTTGATGGTTTAGGAAGACCGATGCAAAGTATTGGAATCAAGCAAAGTGCATCAGAAAAAGATATTATTACTCATATTGGCTATGATGCTTATGGAAGACAAGACAAAGACTGGTTGCCGTATTATGAGGCAACAGGAAATATAGGAACGTACAGAGGTGATGTTTCTTTAAATACACAGCAGTATTATCAAAGTAAGCATCCTGATGATTTTTTAGGAATAACACTCGTAGAAAATATTATGGCATATTCACAAAAACTCTTTGAAGCATCTCCTTTAAATAGAGTTTTAAAACAAGCCGCTCCAGGAGCAGATTGGGCGTTAGGCAATGGACATGAAATAGTGTTTGGCTATCAAACAAATATAAGCACTACAGAAGTGCGGTTATTCCAAGTTACTTTAGATACAATTTATACACCTACATTATTGGATAACAATTTAACTTATTATGAAGCTGGGGAATTGTATAAAACCGCAACTACAGATGAAAATTATACTTCAGGGCTAGATCATATTACCGAAGAGTTTAAAGATAAACAAGGACGTGTTGTATTAAAACGAACGTATAATGCCAATCAAGAATACGATACTTACTATGTGTATGATGATTATGGTAATTTAACCTATGTATTACCTCCAAATATGGATGCTTCAACTGCTAGTATAGTCTCCTTAGAATCTCAATTAGCAGACTTAGGCTACCAATACAAGTACGATTATAGAAATCGCTTAATAGAAAAGAGAATACCAGGAAAAGGATGGGAATATATTGTTTATGATAATTTAGATAGGCCTGTACTTACTCAAGACGCTATTCAAAAGACAAACAAAGAATGGTTGTTTACTAAATATGATGTTTTTAGTAGAGTTGTTTATACAGGTATACATACACATGATACAGAATTAACTCAAGCTGAAATGCAAGATTATTTTAATACTCAAAATGGTATTGCAACAAAAATGTATGAATCAAAAGATGCAACAGGAACAGGGTATGATACTAGTTATTATACAAATGATAATTTTCCAAGCATTGGTATTGAAATACTTACTGTTAATTATTACGACGATTATAATTTTGATTTAGCAGGTTCTTTTAATCCGGCTACAAATAATACACTTATATATAATAACTATCCTACACTTAGAACCAAAGGTTTGGCCACAGGAAGTAAGGTAAAAGTACTATCTACCAATAATTGGATAACAACCGTTAGTTATTACGATGAAAAAGCACGTCCTATCCATGTGTATAGTTATAATGATTATCTAAAAACAACAGATGTAGTAAGTAGTCAATTAGATTTTGTTGGAAAGGTAGATGAAACTACAACACACCATACCAATATAAACGATGGTTTACCTACAATAACAACGGTTGATAAATTTATTTATGACCATGCGGGAAGGTTAACACAACAAACACAAGTGTTAAATGGAGATGAAGAAGTTATTACAGAAAATAATTATGATGAGCTAGGTCAATTGGTTAGTAAAGGAGTAGGAGGAAATGAACTTAACCAAGCAAGACTGCAAACGATAGATTATACCTATAATATACGTGGTTGGTTAAAAGCTATAAATTATGATACCGATACTACAGATA
>JAMOMJ010000303.1 GCA_027067135.1 Cyclobacteriaceae bacterium | reverse complement strand
AGTTCCAGCTTTTTTGTATCTATTCATAGCCATTAATTATAATCGCAATATGCAACTATTTATCTGTATATCAATTTGTTAATTCAAGACACCCCCTTAATTACAAATTCCATCTTCAATATCTATTCTTTCTTCCCCTGAATAGATATTAAAGCTACTATTTTTTAAGAAGCCCACCATGGTAATTTGATGCTTTTTTGCCATTTCAATAGCTAAACTAGATGGAGCTCCAATGGCAGCAATAAATTGGATACCTGCCCGAGCGGCTTTTTGTACAAGCTCAAAGCTAATTCTACCGCTAAGCACCAAAATTTGATTGACAGCCGGCAGCTTTTTTTCAATCAGCAAGGAGCCAATTAATTTATCCACTGCATTATGCCTTCCAACATCTTCTCTGAGCCGAATTAAACTTCCATCCAATTCAAAAAATCCGCAAGCATGCAAACCACCGGTGTGTTCAAATACTTTTTGGGCTTGCTTTAGTACGTCAGGCAATTTGCAAACAAGGCTTGCTCCTACTTTAACAAAACTTGTCTTAATCTCAGGAATTTCTACTTTAATAGCCTCTATGGATGATTTGCCACAAACTCCACAGCTTGAGCTCGTATAAAAATGACGAGATAGCTTTTCTTCATCTACTTTCACTTCTGATGAAAGCTCTATGCGAATCACATTCCCCTTTTCATCTGGTTTAACCGTTTCACAATACTCAATACTGTTAACTTCGCTTATATCAGCAATGATTCTTTCGGTAAAAAGAAACCCAATCGCCAGTTCTTTATCGTGGCCAGGCGTTCGCATAGTTACCGATAAACTAACCTGTTCTCTTTGATTAAGAGAACCAATGCCCAGCCTAATTTCCAGTGGTTCTTCAATAGCAACAAGGTCAGGAACATTCTCCTGACCTTGTGCGCCAATTTTAATAATTTTTGTTGAAGAAACGCTTGAGGCCATTTTCTTACGACAATCCGGTAATATTTCCTTCTTTGTCTATATCAATACCTTCGGCAGCCGGTACTGCCGGCAAACCCGGCATACGTAGCATGCTGCCCGTAATCGGAATGATAAACCCTGCACCAGCCGCAATTTCAAATTCACGAACTGTGAGTTTAAAGCCTTCCGGACGGCCTAATAATTTAGTATTATCAGACAAAGAATTTTGTGTTTTAGCAATACATATTGGAAGCTTATCCAGTCCTAATTTTTTAATAGTGTTTAATCCGGTTTTTGCTTTAGAGCTAAAAACAACTGAACCTGCTCCATAAATTTTGACAGCTACTTTCGTTACTTTTTCTTCAATGGTGTCGTTCCAGTCATAAATTGGCGTATAAGTACCGGTACTGGCTTCCACGGCTTTTACAACCTCAACTGCCAGCTCTTTAGTTCCTTCTCCACCAAATTCCCAGCCTTCACATAAAGCTACACGAATACCATTGGCTTTACATACTTTGGCAATTTCATCTAATTCTTCCTGGCTATCGGTAATAAACTTATTGATGGCCACTACCGGAGGTAACCCAAACTGTTTAATATTTTCTACGTGCTTTTCAAGGTTGCTTAGTCCTTTTTTAAGTGCTTCCACATTTGGTTTAGTCAGGTCTTTTCGCTCCTGCCCTCCATGGTATTTAAGTGCACGAACGGTTGCTACTAACACCACAGCTTTAGGTGATATACCTGCGTAACCACATTTAATATCAAGAAATTTTTCTGCTCCTAAATCAGCTCCAAAACCTGCTTCCGTTACCACATATTCACTCAACGACATGCCCATTTTAGTGGCAATTACCGAGTTGGTTCCCTGAGCTATATTCGCAAACGGCCCACCGTGTATTATAGCTGGGTTGCCTTCTAACGTTTGAACCAAATTTGGTTTAATAGCGTCCTTTAAAAGAGCCGCCATTGCACCATTGGCTTTAATATCTCTGGCATACACAGGCTCTCCGGCAAAAGTGCTTCCCACATAAATATTACCCATTTTCTCTTTTAAATCTTCTAAATCATCTGCCAGGCAAAGAATGGCCATAATTTCGGATGCGGCAGTGATGTTAAAACCAGCTTCACGCAAGAAACCTCCTGTTTTTCCTCCTAAGCCGGAAACGATTTGACGAAGTGCCCGGTCGTTCATATCCATTACACGTTTCCAGGAAACGGTACGAGGATCGATACCTAAACTATGCTTGGAATTTTGAATATTATTATCAATGAGTGCGGCCAATAAGTTGTTTGCTTTCTCTATGGCAGAAAAATCGCCTGTAAAATGTAGGTTAATATCCTCCATTGGTACTACTTGAGAATACCCTCCGCCTGCAGCTCCGCCTTTCATACCAAAAACAGGCCCCAAAGAAGGTTCACGTAAAACTGCTGTAGCCTTTTTACCAATCTTGTTCAAGCCTTCAACCAAGCCAATCGAAGTAGTAGTTTTACCCTCTCCCGAAGGGGTAGGCGTAATAGCTGTTACCAGAATCATATTCGATTCTTTTACCTTTTGCTCATCGATTAAATTGAGAGGCAATTTAGCCTTGTATTTACCATAATGCTCAAGATCATCTACTTGCACATTTAGTGCATTAGCAATTTCATTAATATGCTGTAGCTTCGCTTCTTGAGCAATTTCTAAATCAGATTTTACACTCATAGGGTAATAATTCTTATACTTGATTTAAACAAGCAAACTCTTATTCGGTTTGCGGATGCAATTTTAGGGAATTACAATCAGATTTTAAGAGAAATGAAGCATTATAAACCATTTCAGTTCAAGCAGTTTTCTATTGAACAAAGTAATGCAGCAATGAAGGTGGGTACAGATAGTGTTTTACTGGGAGCATGGGCAAAGATTAATCCAAAGGAACGCATATTAGATATTGGTACCGGCACAGGTATTCTACCTCTTATGCTGGCACAAAAAGTTAACGGAGATTGCCAGATAGATGCCATTGAAATTGATAGCTTAGCTATAATTGATGCACAAATCAATTTCAAAAATAGCAAATGGAGTGCCAGGCTCAACCTTATCGAAAATGATTTTAATTTATATAAATTCAGTACGAGTTATGATGTAATCATTAGCAATCCACCTTTTTTTGAAGGACTTGCACCTACACATAAAAGCAGGAGTACTGCCCGAAATGCTTCTGATAAATTGTCTTATAAAAATCTGATAAGTAAAGCTTCTCAATTATTGAAAAAATCAGGACGAATGTATTTGGTTATACCTATAGAGAATTATGATAAAGTGATACAATTAGCCAGCAATAATGGATTAGAATTGAAAAGTAAATTAAGTTTGCGACCCAAGCTGGGCAAAGCCATTAATCGAGTGCTAATTGAATTGGTTAAAGAAGGTGAGTTTTCAGGCACTCTTATTTCTAACGAACTTATCATTAGAACTGAAGAAAATATTTATACTTACAAGCACAAACTGCTAACTAAAGGTTATTATCTACAGTAATGTTACTCAAATAGCCCAATTTTAACAATAAGAAACTAGTATGTCAAAAAGCATAACAACTCCCGATAGAAATATGGCAATGGAACTTGTAAGAGTAACTGAAGCTGCGGCTATATCAGCAGCCAGGTATATGGGCACAGGTGATAAAGAAATTGGAGACCAAGCAGCGGTAGATGCTATGCGAGCAGTGCTCGAAACGGTTGATATTGAGGGTACCGTTATTATTGGCGAAGGAGAAAAAGACGAAGCCCCTATGCTTTATAATGGCGAACTAGTAGGAAATGGCAACGGCCCCAAAATGGATATTGCAGTTGACCCCGTGGAAGGCACAAGGTTGCTTGCCAATGGAACTCCCAACTCCATTGCTGTTATTGCCGCTTCGGCAAGTGGCAGCATGTGGGTGCCAGAAGACTCGCTTTACATGAATAAAATTGTGGTGGAAGAGCGTGCCAAGAATGCCATTGACATAAATGATACTCCTACCAATAATCTAAAGAGAATTGCCAAGGCGTTAGATAGAAAGGTGAATCAGCTTACTGTTTTTGTGCTTGATAAACCCAGACATAAGCAATTAATTAGTGCCATTAGAAAAGCTGGAGCACGAATAACATTACACACCGATGGAGATGTTATGGGCGCCTTAATGGCTGCCATACCTGGCACTGGGGTGGATGTACTAATGGGTACTGGTGGCACACCCGAAGGAGTTATTGCTGCGGCAGCTGTTAAAGCCTTACGAGGAGGAATGCAAGGTAAGCGAGACCCTCAAATAGATTATGAAATTGAAGAATTAACTAAAAAAGGAGTTGACTTAACTCAAGTATTATACATTGATGATTTAATAAAAGCAGAGGATGCTTTTTTTGCTGCTACTGGCATTACCGAAGGCTCCTTTCTAAAAGGAATCCATTTTGATCAGATTAAAGGTGTAACAACACATAGCATAGTAATTCGGGCACTTTCGGGCTCTATCCGATTTATTGAGGGGAGCCATTCGTTGCAACGAAATCTTGCTTTTGGAGAAGCAGGATTAAAACAAGCTGTAAAAATGGCTAGTATGTAAATATTGCAGTGTATAAACATTTTTTCAAATTGCACTCATCTAATTAAAACCTTTGCTTTGCGTACAATTGCCACATTATCAGCAAAATAGAAGTACAGCCCTCTAGGTTTTTAGGATTATTCTATGTATATTCCGTACTTACAGCACTAACTAAACTCATAACCATTATGAAATTTCACCCTAACGAACTCACCTTACTATTAGACCCAAAATCAACAACAGGAAGAAAACTTAGGGCATATGCGCACTCCATTTGCAATAACATAAATGAAATTGATTACACCACTACACGACTAACCACAACAGTATGGAAAGAAGTAGTTACCATGCTCGGCAACAACCCTGAAGAATATATTGATAAAGATCATCATGTTATCAAAAATGACCATGATCATACTTATACCATGCACGGGTGGCTTAATGTATTATTGAATAGTCCAGAGGTGTTGAAAGGACCTATCGCCATTCGTAAGAATAAAGCTATTCTTTGCACCAACCCTAATGATATATTAAAACTGGGGATAACTTCTAATATCCCAACCAAAACATTGCCGCATTTAAGGGCGAGGTAAGGTTAGTTACTACTGATATCCGAGTAAAATCCTTTTCTCCCGCAGATCTCACAGATTTTCGCAGATTTTATATTTAGCCGGATGACAGTAGTTAATTTACTTCTACCCTATCATCTAACTAAGTGTCATAATCATCGTCATTATCGAGCGCCCGCCTCCCGAAGTTGTACGGAGGGCAGGTAAGGCTATAATCCCTGGGCTCAACCGAGCCCATTTAAGCACTTTTACCTTGGTTGCCTCAGCAATTTAAACTTTGATGAAACTTTGCGTTATCAAAATAGACAATAAGGACTTGCCCATGGATGAACGGAGTTCGACCTAAGGAATACTGTCAACTTTCTAAATTAAATAACTTTTATCGATTCAGGTTCAATAAGAATTACCTTTTGTTTATACAAGGTACCCAAAGCCTTTTTAAAGGCCTTTTTGCTTAGGCCAAAAGTTTCTTTAATAAGCTCGGGGTCAGACTTATCAGATACATTCATTTTACCCCCATTCATATTTAATAGTTCCAGAATTTGATCGGCATCAGTTTGCTGGGTTTCTTCTCCGGGGTTTCTCACAGACAAATCTAATTTGCCATCTTCTCGTACTTTGCGTACAAAGCATTTAATGGCATCTCCTTGCTCAATATTTTTAAATACTTCGTTGCCATAAAGTAAGCCCCAGTATTTTGAATCTACCAATATCTTATAGCCCAAATCAGTTTGGCTCACTACTAACCCATCGACTTCAGCTCCTCTTTCATATTCGGCATTATCAAAAATAAAGGCATTGAGTTTGGCCACCCCTAAAATCCGATTGGTGAGATGATCTAGTACTACTTTTACCACATACTTCTGCCCAACTCTCATTTCTTCTTGCATTTCTCTTTTAGGAACTAGCAAATGCTTTTCTAAACCCCATTCTAAAAATGCACCAAAAGGTGCAGTATCAACCACCTCTAAAGCAGCAAACTCACCTACTTGCGCCAACGGTTTTAAAGTAGTGGCTACCAATCGATCTTCGGAATCCTTATACACAAACACCTCCACTTCGTCTCCTTCGGCTAAGCCTTCTGCCATGTATTTATTTGGCATCAGTACTTCTTCTTCGTTAAATTGAAGATAGGCTCCTGGAGGTGCAAACCTATTAACAGTTAACGTATTCATTTTTCCAAAATCTGCCATTGGGCGAAGGTTTTTAATGATTAAAAAATATTTTTACAAAACTAGCGGAATAATTACAATACAGCCTCTTGCATTCAATTCACTTTACTAATTTTGAGAAATTTTTTACAAGAATATGCATATAGCAGTAGCCGGTAATATTGGATCTGGAAAGACCACCTTATGTGAAATGTTGGGCAAGCATTATGGTTGGCAAACCGAGTTTGAATCGGTTGATAACAACCCATATTTAGCCGATTTTTATGAAGACATGAGTCGATGGGCTTTCCATTTACAAATCTATTTTTTAAACAGTAGGTTTAATCAGGTAAATGCAATAAAAGCTGCAACAAAAACAGTTATTCAGGATAGAACCATTTATGAGGATGCTTATATTTTTGCAAAAAACCTGCATACTTCCGGCAATATTAATAATAGAGATTACGATAGTTATCTAAATATTTTTAACTCTATGATTGGCTTTGTTAAACCCCCGGATTTGTTAATTTATTTAAGAGCTGATATGCCTAAGCTTGTTCAGCAAATTCAAAAGCGTGGTAGAGATTATGAAGATGCCATTCAGTTAGAATACCTCAAAAACCTAAACACGCATTACGAAGATTGGCTGGGTAATTACGATTTAGGAAAACTGCTTGTGATAGATGTGAATGATATGGATTTTGTAGCCAATGTGGATGATTTTGCTGAGATTGTAAGCAAAATTGATGTAGAGTTATTTGGGTTGTTTAGTGATCCGATGAATTAGGGCTTTATTCTGAACAAGTTCAGAATTTCAATAGGCTCTCAAATAAATTCAAGAAAACGCTACTACTTCTTTAACTGCTCCACTTTATCCTTATTCCAAGGAGCAGTGGTTCTTGTGCTTACATCGTAGGCAAACCAAGCCATAAGCAGTAGAAAAATAATAACTACCAGCAAAAATATTTTCTTCGATTTACTCATAGCTCGAATTAATCTTGTACGGCATCAGGGTCAACTCTGGTTGGGGTTTGTGTACCATCAACAATGCCTTGAGAGCCTACTGCAATAGCCTTAATAGTATTGGTAATATTAGCAATATCTAAGGTTTCAACCTCATCACTTAGTTGGTGGTAATCTTTATCAATATCTATTTGTGTAGTGCTAATAGAATGAGCGGGCACTCCTAGCCTTGCCAATGTTGCATTATCTGATCTATAAAATAAATTTTGCTTTGGGTACGGGTCTTCAAAGAATTTAAAATCGACCTTGCCTAAATTCTCTTGTAAAATTTCCCCCAGGTTAGATTTATCCCAGCCTGTCATCCAGGCTGAATTAAGGCCTTCTTTCGATTCTTTACCAATCATTTCAATATTAAACATAGCAACGATTTCATCCGGGTTCATCTGCTTAGAAAAGTATTTAGAACCATACCCTCCAACCTCTTCTGCCGTAAATGCAGCAAAAACCAATGTTCGCTCCGGTTTTCCTTTGCTCTTAAAATAACGAGCAAGCTCTATCACAGCGGTTATGCCCGAAGCATCGTCATTGGCTCCGTTATAAATAGAATCTCCGGCAGCGTTAGCCTTTACACCTAAATGATCGTAATGACCAGAATATAATACAATTTCATTTTTCCTCTTACCTTCAATTACTCCGGCTACATTGGTCAATTGCTTTTTCTCAATACTGGTTTTGGCCTCAATTCTTAAGCTTTCAACTGTATCAGTATCCAACAGCAAAAATCCAATGTTGACATCTTCTTCTGTATTTTCTCCAAAACCCATCGAAGGCCTTGCGAAATATGGCTGATACCTACTAAACATTGGTTGCTGACTTTGTGCCACAATTACAAGTACATCTGTTTTGCTACTTAGCGCATCACCCGCTTTATGTTGAAAATTATCGTTGCTATTAATAAAAATCAATTCTGGCTTATTTTCCTCCATCCAGGAAATACTGCTAGAAGATAATTTGAAAAAATAACTACTCTGAGGTAATGCCTCCCCATTAATGGTAACCTCTTGTACATCAATAGACTTTGATTCTATATAAAAATTTTGAAAATATGATTTCTCGTTTTCTAGTGTGGCTAATCCAATGGATTCAAACTCATTAGAAATAAAGTTAGCGGCCTTTTTAATTCCTTCAGACCCCAAAGACCTGCCTCCCATTTCATCGGAAGAAAGGGTGGTTATAATTCGTTTAACTTCTTTCTCATTTATGGTGTATAAACTCGTAAATGAAAGTAAAATCAATGCTCCAATCAGGTACCTAATGCTCATAATATTTGTTATTACCGTTATATTAGTGAAATTAGTATAAATATTAGCCGTAAACAAAGTTACCATAGTAAAAGGCCAAATAGTTAAAAATGGATTTATCAGAAAAAGGTTGGTTTACCGAATTGCTTAAAAACAAACAACCTGCTGTAAAGGAGAAAGTTGAGGATAAAAGTGAATTTATTTATAAATCGCTTCAACCGTCTGGTCTTATGTATGGCCACCCTATTTTACCTAAAGAATATGTAAAAGAAGATTTTTTAGGACTGGAAGATTCTGAGAAATTGAAAATTGTGCTACTCGATGGTTTTGTTAAAACCGCCATTTTTCCTTCCGATTCGGTTGTGCCAACCGACCCTGATGAGTATGTGCAATTTATGTCGAAGGTAATTGTTGAGTTTTACGAGGAAGCCTACCCTGACAACCAAATAAAATCAAAGTCGTTTTGGGGAAAAAAGTTATCGAACGAAGAAATTGTTGAAAACATTATAAACGACAGGCTAAGCACAACAGCACGGCCTTCGTTTTGGGGAGGTTTTTTTAATAACAGCCT
>JAMOMJ010000302.1 GCA_027067135.1 Cyclobacteriaceae bacterium | reverse complement strand
GCCAATATTCCATTGCCTGGTGTGTGTAAAATAAACAGACTGAGGACGTGACTTGTAATTATTGGTAATGCCTATAATGACGGGCAATTTTCGATACCCGTTTTTGCTCCGTAAGCCAACGTTGCTTCTAAAATTGCCTTGATAGTAGTAAGGTTTTCCTAATTAAAAGCAGGCAGCACCCATTTTAGTTCTGCAGCTTCGGCATATACGTTAAGTACTTGTTTTCTATTTAGAATTAGAGACATGTGTAATATGCTGTTAGTTTAAGAATGGTTTATTTTCCATTCTATGTTCCAATTTAGTTTTTTGCCTGGTGGCAGGGATAAACAACTGCTTTCTTTATACGCATCTTCCAATGAACTGTTTGAACCCGATACCGGCTCAAAAGCACACTCATTACGCCTTAACCCGTATTCATTCGGGTATCCGTTATTATTCCACCAAATACCTATGGAAGGAAAAAGTGCTTTGGAAAATTGTACCTCTAGTGTTATACCTGTTTTAAATTTCAATTTTAACCTGCCTTCTTTAATGTTTTGAAGAAATAACATATTGGCAGTTCCTTTGGGTTGTTCCAATAAATATTTTTCTAACTCTATTGGTGTATTTAAATTCAAATTGAGCTCATTAATATCATCAAAAACTGCTTTAAATCCGGGCACTTGTAAACCGACTACCTCGTTTAACGGCATTAACGGATGAATTATATGTTGAAATGGCAAGGTTTTATTTCCTGTATTAGCAACCTCAAAATGCCATGTAAGTTTATTTTTGCTAAAAACAAGTTTACGTTTTAAGGTAAGGGGAAGCTCTCTGCTTTTAACCCAAAACTCCAGCCCACTTTCTTTTTCAACCACCTCCCAGGGGAGCCAGCAGACTTCGCCATGGTCAGGCACTATCCAGTCCATACCCGGGTAAGGGCACTCGCTCACACTTGGGAAACAGTCGTCATAGCCATATACCGGGCGGCTTTCATAAACTCCATAGTCGGCCACAGGTGGTGAAAACAACTTTGGTTCAACAGTTAACAAATCAACTTCATTAAATAACAAGCGATCGAGTCTTGCTCCATCGCTTGGGGAGTACACAACCTGCCAATTTTTATATTTAAATAATTTACTCATTGATTCTAAAAAAGCCCAGCCCCCCTCCAATCAACCAAGTATGATTGTGAGGGGAACCAGAACTTTGTTTTTAATACCTATAGCACAACAGATTTAATATCAGCTAGTTTACAAAAGGCAATCAAAAAAATAGCAATATCATTCGTAAAACAAGCATTAACCTGAATTGCACCCAGATTTTCCACAGCAATGGCTTATACTACTTTGTTAATATTTTAAGTTCCCTGAAGAAAATCGTATTCATTAAAAAAAATCCATTACCTATGGCTACATCGAAACGATTTCCTAATTTGTTGAAAAGCCTGTTTAAGCGTGCCTGCTTCAAATCCATACTATTTATTATAAATCATCAATATATAACTTGTATATACAAGTTATATATTGAGTCAAAGATATAAAAAAATTAAAGAAGCGCAAGTTATGCTGCATTAAAAATTTAATTATACTTCTCATTTAAAGTTATTCAGTTATATCTATCAACAATGCAAGTAAATAACATAGACTTTAAAAGCTAAACAGTTCAATGTTTTAGTATATTTACTAACAGGATTAGCTAAACTAAACGACATTGGCTTTATTTGTAAGCAATAAAAGTTAATTGCAGCCTATACTTGTACTTACAAGTTAAATTATTATGACAGAAGGAAACACTCCGATGCACAGGGTAGTTTATAAAACGATACGAAAAAATATCGAAGAAAACGTGTATCCGGGAGATAGCTTGTTGCCAAGTGAAAATGAAATGTGTGCACTTTTTGAAGTAACCCGGCCTACCATAAGGCAGGCTTTAACCCGTTTAGAAAACGATGGTTTTATAAAGCGGTATCAGGGCAAAGGCAGCATTGTTCAAAAGGTGCACCATCGTTTAGGAATCCTGTCAATTAAAGGGGTGTCGCAGGTATTAGGAACTCAGGGAAGTTTAACCACACAAATAATTAAAAAACCTGTTGTTGAACCCTGGCCGGATGATTTTATGTTTGATTTAACACCCGAAGAAAAATCGTATGGCTGTATTAGCATGAAGAGGTTGCGCTTAATTAATGGCAAGCCTATTATTTTTGATATTGTTCATTTGGTAAATATTGATATTCCCCGGTTTTGCCAGAAAAAATATGAAAAACGCTCCTTGTTTAGTACACTTAAAAATGATTATAATATTGATGTAATAAATGGTGAGCAGAACATACGAGCCATAAATGCTACTAAGGAAATAGCTAAGCATTTGAAAGTTCCTGAAAGGCAGGCTATTTTACACCTTGAAGGAGCCCATTATACCAGCAAAAATTTGCGTGTTTTTTCCGAAGCTTTTTGCTCTACAGACCGTTTTTACCTGCATGGGTCTTTTTGAGTTGCGAACAGCTACTGCAATCAAGGTAAGGCGAAAGGAATTTTATACTAAACATTGTCATTTAATCAGGTAAAATTTCTTCAATAACCGGCAAAAGTGCCTCGGCTATTCGGTAAGACCCAAGGTCTGAAGGGTGAACACCGTCAACTGTACATTCAAGATAGTCCTCTCCCAGTATAGCTGAACCATCTAAAAAATAAATGTTTTTATCGCCTTTTAATTTCCTTTCTTCTACTAATTTTTTTTGAAAGTTGCGGTTTGATATAAGCAACTTATAGTTACTGCTACCCTCAGGCTCTCTGGCATAGCGTATTTTAGATACTATTAAAATAGGTGTTTCAGGCTGCTTTTTTCGTAGTATATCAACAAATTTTGCCAAGGAGTTTTTTATGGTATGAGAGGTATTGGCTTCATAGTCAAGTATAATAAATTTTGTGTCTAGTATCTGGTTAATCAACCTTGCCAGTTCAGGCTCTCCTTTTCCGTTTCCTGAAAATCCCAGGTTTACAAATTCTGCATCCAGTTTTCGGCTTAATATATTAGAAAAAAGCATGCCCGGTCTGGAAACACAACCTCCTTGTGTAATGGAGGTACCATAGATTACAATTTTTCCCTGAGTTTTGAATTTAAGCGGGGGTTCTAACAAGGCTCCCTCATCAAGGCCTATGTGAAGCGAATTTACTCCATTATAAAGTGGAAAATTGAGGATAAAATCATGCATTTTATTTTCAGTAGCACTATACAGTTTAACCTGATACTGTATGGTATCTTGCGGAAATCGTGTGGTTTTAAGATACCGATACCCTTCGCTACTGTGTATGTATAAATCAAAACCACTCTGGCCGGTGGCCGGCATATGGTACATGCCTGACTTTTCTCTTAGCACTACCTTTACCAAAAATCTTTTGCTGTTAGTTTTAAACCTAATTTGACCTCCTGCTGTATGGTTGGCCAGTCCATCTACTGCTGTGGGTATTTCCCAGTCAGGATTTAAAGGAAGCCTTCTAAAAACACTGTCTTTCTCAAACCATTCAAAACCAACTAAATCAAATGGAGCCAGCTTTGGGTCAAACCAACTAATACCATCGGCATCTGCCTTTTTTAGTGCCATATTGGCATCTAATTTTTGGGCGGCAGGCTTCTGCGCATTGGCAACGAAACTTATAAAAATTAGTACAAATGAAATTTGAAGGAACCTTGAAATGTTAGCCATATTGTTTAATATAAATAGTTAACTTGTTATTACAAGTTAAAGCAAGCTACTATTTTTTGGGTACAGTTTCTAGTAAAAATGTTTTTTATTTCAAATCATTGGCATAACTAAAAATTGCCGGCAGCCCTCCGGTATGCCAAAAGAGAACATTGGAATTTGGACGAATTTTCTTTTCATTCAAAAAATGTAACATCCCGTAAAAAGCCCTGCCTGTATAAACCGGGTCTAGTAGTATTCCTTCTTTTCGAGCCAATTCTTGTATTGCCCGTTTTTCGTTACTGGTAACAACTCCATAACCAGCTTTATCATACTCTTTATTTAATGTTATATCAGATAATTCAAATTCTCTTTTAATGCCCATTATTTTAGTACCCTTCTGTACAATATTTAAAATCACTTCTTCCAGTGAAAGCCCATACGTTTCTGCTTTATCTATATTTATTGGAACCAGCTCGACATCTAATTTAAATAACTCCAAACCCAGGGTTAAACCTGCTTGCATTCCCCCTGAACTGGAAGCAAAAAAGATATAATCAATTAGCAGGTTTTGCTCGGTAAGTTGTGTTTTTAACTCTTTAACAGCGTTTACAAAGCCTAATGCTCCTGTTATACTCGACCCACCATAAGGGATAACAAAACATTTATCCCCTTTTTTCTCTAATTTATTTTTTAATAAATGAATATCCTCCCCTTTTCTATTCTCTCCTGTAAAATAAATGGTGGCACCTAATAATGAAGACAGCAATAAATTGCCATCGTATTGCTCAGGCTCATTGCCTCCTAACATTAAATGACAAGCCAAACCGGCAATTGAACAAGCTGCTGCTGTTTGACGGCAATGGTTAGATTGTTGTGCTCCGGCCGTTATAATGGCATTGCATCCTTCGTCCAGGGCTTTTTGAATCAGGTACTCAAGTTTTCTTGTTTTGTTTCCTCCTGATGCTAAGCCTGTATTATCATCTCTTTTAATA
The DNA here is from genome assembly GCA_027067135.1 of Cyclobacteriaceae bacterium. Classification (GTDB taxonomy): domain Bacteria; phylum Bacteroidota; class Bacteroidia; order Cytophagales; family Cyclobacteriaceae; genus JAKISE01. The sequence continues at coordinate 4,455 of JAMOMJ010000302.1, read as the reverse complement.
AAAATAGTATAATCAGGATAAACCTCGGACAGGTTTTTCAGGTGTTGTATTGGCGTTGGAAAAAAACCTAATTTGTATTTATTTTCAAGCATATTTTTAAAAAATCAAACTTTTAATGCAAGTGTTTCTAGTATCTATATTTAGTGAAGATAAAGGTTTGATAACCTCTCAGGAAAAACCAGCAACTTGTTAATCGGTAATATTTCAATAAAATTTTCATCTAAGGCTCCTTCATTATTCAAGATTTTAATATAGTCTAAGCCTAAGTGGGTGGCTAAAAATTTATAGGCTGCTTTACGTTTAGATAGGCCATAATCGTGGCCTTCATTTGGAAGGTGTACGTTTTCTGCCATACCCTCTTTTTTGTAGAGTTTATACATATTTTTAATGTACGGAAACTCAACTTCCGGTGTGTTGGATGTCCAATCACTTCCATCTGAAACCAAAAGCATAGGTCTGGGAGCTGCGGCTGCTGCTATTTCAACATTGCTCGTTTGGTGATTACTACCCTTGTGAATGGGCATTCCGCTTTCGCAAACACAACCCCCAAAAAAATGTGCAGAAACCTGAACCACAGGCACTGAAACAGCAATTCTTTGATCTATGGCAGTTAATAGAAACGTTTGAGTGCCACCTCCTGAAGCTCCGGTTATGCCAATTCTTGTAGAATCAATATAATCTAATGAAACTAAGTAGTCTAAAATTCTTGAACTGTTAAAAAGTTGTATTTGTAATGCCTTTTTGTCGTTGTGGTTAAACTGGTAATTTTCACCATAACCAATCATATCGTACCCAAAAACAACCGCTCCCATTTTTGCCAGTGCTGCACAGCGTTTCTGAAAATCGGGTCGAAATCTGCCATAGTCTTCAGGTTCGTACCAATGCCCATGAGGGCTTAAAACTGCTGGAACTCCAACTCTTATTGTATCGGGTTTATACAAATTGCCTGTAATGTATTTTCCGTCAATGCCTTCAATGGCAATATTTTCAACTGTATAGCCATCCATTTGTTTTAAATGCTTAATAATGGCATTAAATGGCTTATTCTTGTATCCGTCCAATAGTGCTGGCAACTCAGCACCTCTCAAAATTCCATCTACAATACGTTTTTTTCTTGCTTCCCACTCTTTTTTATTAGAATAAGAAGTTTTGAATTTAGCCAGTGCTTCTACCCCTTCAACCTCTGTATAATAATTACGAACGCATAAATTATCGTTTTGAGCTTTGCTTTGAAACAAGGTGAGCCAGGCAAACAAGAACATACTTGTATATTGCATAAATTTCATAACCTCCTAGTAAACTTTGAATGAGCTAAAACAATTAATTTTAATTACTGATTTCAATCTCAAAATTATCTCCTGACTTTTCGATTTTCAAGAAGCCTTCTTGAGTATCGTATGACCATTTATCACTTCCTTTTATTTTTTTAGGCTTCCCATCTCTTTTAACTAAAAATACAAAATCATCGGCTTCTATAGCCTTTACAGAAAGCAAGCCAATGGTATTATCATAACTAATTTTTATATCTCTGTACTCTTTTCCTTCCCCTAAAGGCTTATGAAAAGTGTATTGGCTTTTTCCATTTGGGTAAATCAAGATAGTGATTTTTCCTGCAAAGGTAGCGTCTCCCAATTTTGTGCTGTTATTGGATATTTCCAATGGGATGATGGCACCAGATTTGACAAATAGCGGTGCTTTTTTCAATTCGTATGTCTGCTCAATTTCTGTACCCCCGGCAAAGGTTTTACCTGACCAAAAATCTACCCAATTACCGCCTTTGGGAAGGGTGATATCTACCGTATTTTCATCTGAAACGATGGCTTTAAAAAACAGGTCATTCCCTAATTTATGACTAAAGTTTTCTTTAGAGGTTTCTTTAAGCAAACTGCCTCCCTGTAGGTTGGCCTCTACCAATGTGCTAAAAATATAGGGAATCAACTGGTAGTGGAGATTTACATAATATTTGTAAATGTTACTGGTTTCCTCATCATGATACCATGGCAAGTGGTTGGTAAATGCTCCATTTTGTCCGCCATTTATCATACTAGCCGTTAGTGCTCCAAATTGAGCGTAGCGAATTAATTGAGTTTTGGTAGATTTATCTTCGTAAAATCCACCTACTTCACATGCCAAAGCACCATATCCGGCAGCAGCAGATGTGTAAATATTGGCAATTTGCAGTTTCAACCCTTCATAATTACCTTTAAAATCACCACTCCATCCCAAGCCTAGTTTATTAATACTTGCGGCAAAATCGCCCTGATGCGAAAAAGGTCGAGCTAAAGTAATGGCTTCTGGGTTTTTCTTTTGGGCATAATCATACATATTGTCATAATAATAATGCTTGAAATCCCGGATCGAAATTCTACCAATGGATGAGGTAAGCGTGTCACCAAAATACGTATTGTCTTGTCCTGGTTTTGCACTGAGCATACTAATCGAGTCACCAAAATAATATTCCCCCTGATCTACTTTCCACCCATACACACCTTTGATAAATACTTTGTCTAATTTGGAATTCCACCATTTAACTGCCTTGGGGTTAGTAAAGTCAAGGTGCACTCCTTCTCCTTTCCACCATTCGGAAGGTTTTCCATCGTTTACCACAAACTTGTTCTCAATTACAAAATCATAATCGGGCGATTTTTGTACCGGCACGTCTCTGGCACTTATATTTATACAACCTGTAACCCATAAAATTACTTTTATACCCTCTTTATTAAATGTACTTATCATTTGTTCGGGTTCAGGATATCTATCCGTATCCCAGTTAAAATCGTTATAACTCAAAGACCAGGGGCTATCTATAATGATGGCACTAACAGGAATATTATTATTTTTGTACATCTTCAACAGTCTTACCGCTGCTTGTCTTGTGTTTATACTGTCTTCCCATACCACATGACCCAAAGCCCATTTTGGTGTAATTGGCGGATTGGATTGAGAAATACTTACATAACTACTAACTAGTAGGATACATAAAAAAAGACCGTTTATTAAAATCTTGTTCTTCATCTTTAAATTCATTTTACCAATAATGGCTGCTTAATTAATAAACCAATGCCCCCTCTTTTACTTCTTTATCAATTTTAACAAATTGCCTGATTGCCAAGCTGTCAAAATCTTTTAAAAGGATACTATCAGTACGTACACCTGATAGCCTCAGAAATGGCTCTTTATAGTTAGACATACTGCCCCTATTAATTACAACCTTACTATTATTATGTAAAGAATATTCAGGTTTGGCAGAGGATTTTATAGCTAGATTTTTAAATTTAATATCTTCAGCATCAATGCTTAATACACCATACGTTGAAGAAATATAGGTATTGGTAATTTCAATATTACGGATAGCCATTTCGGGTAACCCCCGCAGAAATATAGCACGCCCGGCATCGTTACAGACCACGTTGTCTATATAAATTTTTCTGAATTGAGGGGTTTCTTCAGTAACAGCTATACTGTTTTGGTCATCTGCTTCTTCAATGTAATCATCCAGGCTAGCTGCTTTATTATCGTAAAACATATTAAAACGGATAGCATCTGTTTTAATGTTTTTCATTAGTATATCCTTAATAAATATATTTTCAACCACGCCTCCCCTGCCACGGGTGGTTTTAAATCGCAGGCCAACCTCGGTACCCAAAAACCGGCAATTCTTAACCGAAACATTGCGCACCCCGCCCGACATTTCGCTGCCTATGGTTACCCCACCATGCCCGTGGTAAACAATGCAATCGGTAATAACAATATTTTCCGAGGGCACACCTCGCTTTCTGCCAAACTCGTTTTTACCGGACTTAATGCAAATGGCATCATCGCCTACATCGAAAGTAGCATTATATACCAGCACATTTTTACACGATTCTATATCCAATCCATCTCCATTTACCGAATACCAGGGATTACGCACGTTGATATTTCGGATGATAACGTTTTCGCAAAGCAGTGGGTGGATATTCCATGCAGGAGAATTTTGAAAAGTAGGGCCATCCAATAAAACATTTTTGCACCCTATGAGGCTAATAAGAACGGGTCTTAAATATTCCCGGGCATCGGCATAATCCTGTAGGGTTGAATTAGGATTGTTTTCCAGAGATGCAACCAGTTCTTTGCCATTGGCAGCTTCTACTGATGGCCACCAAACAGTGGTTCCATGCCCATCTCGTAAAACACCACCCGATTGAACAAGTTCCTCCCATTGCGGTTCGGTCATTTCACTTTTTAAAACAGACCTCCACTTGTCTCCGACACCATCAATAATGCCTGCTCCGGTAATGGCAATATTTTCTAAATTTTTACCCGAAATGGGCGATGTGCAACGAACCACCGGAAGCCCTTCCCAGCTTGTTTCTATTAGTGGGTAATCTTCAAATTTACTGCTGAACAATAATAACGCGCCTTTTTTCAGATGGAGATTGATTTTACTTTCCAGTTTTATTGGCCCTGTTGCCC
>JAMOMJ010000301.1 GCA_027067135.1 Cyclobacteriaceae bacterium | reverse complement strand
CAGGGTGACCATATATTTGATGTTATTCTGATACAGCAATTTCTATGCGCTTTAAATGGGTAACCCTATATTGTTTTAACCAATATGCCCAAATTGCACTACATCTTTAGCAGAAATATTAGCACCACCCAAAATAATGAGTCGTTCTACTACATTTCGGAGTTCGCGAATATTACCAGTCCAGTTATGCTTTTGAAGTAGTGCTATGGCTTTGGTGTCCATTGTTTTGGCCGGAGCTCCATATTCGTTGGCAATAAGGCTTAAAAAATGTTCTGTAAGTAATGGAATATCATCTATTCGATCATTTAAACCAGGTACATCAATAATGATAACACTGAGCCGGTGGTATAGATCTTCTCTAAAATTGCCATTGGCAATTTCTTCTTTCAGGTTTTTATTGGTGGCTGCAAGCACACGTACATTTACTTTAATTTCCTTATCGCCACCCACTCTGGTTATCACATTTTCTTGCAATGCACGCAGTACCTTGGCCTGAGCAGAGAGGCTCATATCTCCTATTTCATCTAAGAACAGGGTGCCGTTATGAGCTTGTTCAAATTTACCTATACGCTGTTTTATTGCCGAAGTAAAAGCACCTTTTTCGTGCCCAAATAGTTCACTCTCAATTAATTCACTAGGTATGGCTGCACAATTAACTTCAATTAGTGGACTCTTTTTTCTTGAACTGTTTTTATGTAACGATTTAGCAATCAACTCTTTACCAGAGCCATTTGGCCCAGTAATAAGCACACGTGCTTCAGAGGGGGCTACTTTTTCAATGGTTGCAAATACCTTTTGAATAGGTTCAGATTCCCCAATAATAGAAGTTGATTTGGCTATTTTCTTTTTAAGAACCTTTGTTTCTTTAACCAGAGTTTCTTTATCCACCGCATTACGAACGGCTAAAAGTACACGGTTTAAGTCCGGTGGCTTTTCTATAAAGTCAAATGCTCCCTTTTTGGTGGCATCTACGGCTGTATCAATGGTACCATGTGCCGAAATCATAATAAAAGGAGTATCAACCCCCTCTTCAATGGCCTTTTCGAGCAATGTGATGCCATCCATTTTTGGCATCTTAATATCGCTTAAAACAGCATCATACGAATTGGACGATAGCTTTTTTAGGGCTTCAACACCATCAGCCGCTTCATCCACTTCGTAGTTTTCATCTTCTAGTATTTCTCGTAATGCAAAGCGAATGCTTTTTTCATCGTCAACAATTAAAATGGAAGGCATTTTTTCTATTAAAAGTTATTAAATAGCCACAGCGGTAGCAAAGGCACTAAAACGCTAAGGTACACAAAGAGGATAGAAAAAGTTAGTGATTCTTTGTGCCTTTATGTCTTAGTGGCAACAATAAAAAAAAACAGACCTGTAAGCCGGGTTCTGTATCCCGATCCCGATAATTATCAGAACGAGACCCTTATCATTTATCTAGTCCCGATATCACTATCGGGATCAAGCAATCTACCCATACTGCAAGTCTAACCGAGCAAGTTAGCTCCGACAAGTGTCGGAGACAGTACCTATTTGATTTTTCAACACGCAAGGTTTACACTGCCAATGATGTCGCCATCAAAGCGGTAGGCTCTTACCCCACCTTTTCACCTTTGCTCCTAAAATTAATCAGGAGTAGTATATTTTCTGTTGCACTATCTGTCCCTCCGCCATCTGGCGGAGAGCCTTCCTGTTAGGAAGTGCGTTGCTCTACGTTGCCCGGACTTTCCTACCCGCTAGCTAGCGGGTCGATAAGGCGGTCTGCACTGCAAAATTAAGAAAATTAATAGATATCTTTTCCGGTAAATCGTTTTTCATAGATGTCGGCAAAGGCAGCTATTTCATTAAAAATTTCAGCAATTAACTGTTCCGACATTTTTTCTTCTAAATAAGCCCGTATTTCAAGATGATCTTTTTCAATAACCAGTTTTCCAAATAAAAGGTTTTTTTGTTTTTCGTAAATATCAACATCGGAGATGGCCTCTTTATTACTGATTTTAGATGTAAGGGTAATATAAAAATTACCATTTATGCTTTTGGATTCGGCTAATACTGTTTGATGCCTATGCTGCCCAATTGGAATAACAACAGCAACTTTGGAATCGTCATAGGTGGAAAAATTACCTCCAATTGACTCTGCATACTTTTTTACAACTTTAACAACTTCCATAATAGAATTTTGCTCAAGATAATAATTATTAACGAATATTAGGGGATATTTTCATCTTCATCAGGCTTTATAGCCTCCTTGCCTGAATTATTCTTGGGCGGGCTAGACGATTTCTTACTTTTATTCTTATTAAAGAGGTCTTTAATATGGTCAAAGCTAGTTGTATATAATAAGCTAAATCCTCCTGTTATTAACTCGTCATTATTTCCTGTAGAGGCAGATAGTTGGTCATAATTTGTTCTTTTAAAAATTTTAATTCTCAGTTTACCATCTTGCGATAGAAGGTACTCTACTGTCCAATCGCCAGTAATACTCGATAATGTTGCTTCTTGGTTTTGATCTGTAAACCCACCATCGCGAGTAATAATTAGTTTTCCATCCATAAAGGCATAGGAAACCCTAAGTTGAAATGTTTTGAGTGCATCGGCATCTAATTCACCTAAATCTAAATCAATGGTTAAATTTTCATCCACCTGGCTAATCCAATAGCTCAACTGGTTAGAGACAAACTCGGAAACACTGCTACCTAAAGTTCCACCAGTTGAGAATGAGTTTGGAGGGGAGAATTTTCTAAAAACCAATAGACTAAAAACTTGCCGATTCATTTCTTGCTCATCATTTTTAATCTTGTTTAAGAATGCTCTTACCTCCGTATCAATATTTACATTCGATCGAGGATAATCTTCTATAATAATATCAAAATCAATATCTGGAGATAGGAGAGGGCCGTTTAAATCAAGTAGTACTTTGGTAGGATAAATTCGTTTTAGCTCGGGTAAATCTTGGTAAACTGTATCAATAATGGGAGCAAGTGAAGTATTTACTTTATAATCTGCATCAATCTCCATAGTGGCCAAATAGGGGTCGCCTGAAAATGTAATTTTACTTTTAGGATTAATCTTAAACTCCTTATTTACAATATTATACATAGTAAAATTATAGGCACCTTCTGTAAACTCGTATTCTCCCAAAACCGTAAATTCACCTTTTGTATCTACTCCTAAACTTAAATTTCCTTTCCCTTTACCACGGATAATATCTCCTGCAGTTAGGTCAAAAATAATTTCTGCATAGGCATCGGGCGTTACTTCAATATCCAAGTTAACTGTAACATTTTTTAAGTTTATTTTATCTTCAATTGCAACGGTGGTAGTTTCATCCTCGCTTGTAAAGTTCGAAAATGAAATAAAATCTTCTTGCTTGGCTCCTGATTTGCTATCACTTAGTGGAATATAAAATTTGGTACCTTTTTCAGTTTTGGCTCTGGTGCTAATAACCAAATTGCTAAATGACCCTGTTATTGATAAATTACCACTTCCAATGGCTGTTCCATAAAAATAATCATTGTTTTTTGCAAGGGTATTGAGCACTTTTAGATTATCAAAATCAGCTTTTAAATCCATTGAGAACGACTTGAAATTGCTGTGATAAAAATTGGCATTAAGCAGGCCTGTACCAATATTATCATCTTTAATTGCCACATTATTAAGTGATATTAAGCTTGAGTCGAGCTGCCAATTACCCTGTGCGTATAATTTTGATTTTAAGTAGTCAACGGTAATAGATGCATCATTAATACGACCACTTCCTTTTAAAATAGGCTTAAACAAAGCACCTGTAATTTTTACATTACCAGAAACGGTTCCTTCAATATCTGTAAAAAGCTTTGTAAATGGCTCAACTAATCTCAAATCTGTATTTATTAGTTGGGCATCTAACATCAACGCATTATTATCACCTAATGGTTTATAGGCTCCTGTGATATTTAAAAGTTTAACACTCTTCCTGTCCACAAAAAAGTTAACGTCAAACTGATTGTCGAACTGATTCCAATTACTCACACCTTCGATATTACCAAAATAATAGCCATCAACTCTTAGGCTGTCGATGATGAAGTCAGTTTCTATTAAAGGTGTGCTAAATATATTTGACACCTTGGCTGAACCACTAATCATGCCTTCTAATTTATTGGTTATAAGAGGGTTGAGATTATTCATATTTACACTTCTAATCTTTATTATTACTGGTTTGTTATTAAATTTTGAAATAGACCCAGATGCGCTTATTGATTGAGTACCACTTTTAATACTCATATTTGATAACCTAAGGTTATCTTTGGTAAATGTAATTAAATTGTTTTCTCTAATATTCCAAGTTTGTTCAAGTACTTGAATTTGCGAGTTACCAAAGCGCAATAAAGTAGTATCAGAATTAAATCGAAAAATACCTTCTACTTTGTTTACGTTATGTTCAGCTTGCTGCCGTATGTGTATGTCAAAATTTAATGAATCTGCGGCCCATTGTGAGTGTATAGCTAAACTATCTAATGAAGAACCACTCCTTAATACCTGAGTTTCTGAGTCAATACTAAATTGACCACTCACTTTATTTTTATCAGGAAAACTTTGCGTGAATATGTTTATATTATTGTTTATCAAAGAATTATTATCATAAATAATAGTGTCGTTCTTAAAATTCATCTTTAGCACGCTCAGTTGTTTGCTTGTTACCAAGCTGCCCTTAATAAAAGTATTTTGAGATAGGTAAATTAAAGGATCAAAAAGGTTTACTAATGGGTTTATATTCTGTAGTTCAATTTCATAATCAATGTTTGAAATGTGTGGCTCATAAGTCGATTCTTTATAAAATCTGTCTATTTCATCTGTTTGGTTTCTAAACTTTATCCTATGTTTTTTCCACAGATAAAAGATATCCTTATATGCAGTAGTTAAATTAAAGCTACCTGCTAACTTCATTTTTACGCGATCGGAGTACAACACGATAACACGTTCCGAGTTCTTTATTTCTGAAATTAATTCGAGGTTATTTACTTGATAGGATTGTTCATTATTGGTAGCTTTAAGCTCTGCAACATGAAGTGTTCCTATAATACTGTCTATTGATAGCCCTCTGGCATTCACATTAAATTTTGCCGAAATAGAAGAAGTATCTGATCTGATATGCAGCGCATTTAGCTGTGCATTTTTCAATTCACCCTCAAGCTGAATTATTTTTTTAGTAGCTCTAAGATCGATAATGCCCGTGGTCTGAAATTGCAAATTTGGATCATTGATCTTCAATGAACCATCAAATAATTCTTGCGAAAAATGGGCGTTGGTAACAATGTTGGTGTAGTTATACTTATATAAATCCACTTCATCTATGCTACTTTCGAGGTTAAAGTTCGCACTAGATTTTGTCATCCCTTTGCCCTTGATTTTGCCTGATAAACTTGTCTTCCCTAAAATTGATTCTGCATTGAATAGCTTTCCTAGATCAAATTTATCTAACTTAATGGCTCCGCTGTACTTAGAAAGAGCCGGATCGTTTGCTAACTTCAAATTCAAATCGGTATGAATATGGCCGATACTCGTTTTAATAGAAGCTTTAGAAACAAAGTCTTTGGGGTATCCTGTAAACGTACCCTTAACTTTTGCTGAATCAAAAGGATAGAACTTATTAAATGATTCTGAAGGAATGTAGATTGAAAGATCTGGCTTATAAACCTTCGAGTTTTTTAATTTTAAATCAATAAATGTATTATAAATATCAGGAAGCCCTTCGAAATAAGCCTTTCCGACTAAGCTACTATTTGTCCCAAACTGCAGGAAAATTTCTTTAAGATCAAATTTATTTAATCGACCTTTTAAGTTTCCTTTTAGAAAAATTGTGTCATAAATAGAATTAAAATAAGGAGAAAAATACTTTAAGTCTTGGGTTGAAAGTTTCAACTCCTTAAAACGAGCTAGAATGTACACTTTTTCAGTAAAATGGCTTAAATCTGCCATGGAGTTATACTCAAATACGATAGAGTCGTTGATTATGCTATTTCCCAGAGCAAAGTGTAGCTTTTCAAATTTCATTTGAGCATTACTTACCTCATAATTTGTAGTAAAGGAATGTATGGGTAATTGAGTGGATGTTTCAAAGGCCGAAAGACTTTGGACACTTAAACCAAATGTATCGGCTACTACATAAAGCTTTGAGGCCTGCATATTAATCGAATCTAAACCAAAATGGTTATAATCGAATCTGTTCGCTAACGATTTTCTATTTTGGTGGTCATAGGTAAACGTTCCTTGTTCTAATATAATTTCACTAATAATAAATGGTTTAGCCTTATTTTTCCTTTTAGGGGCATACCTCTTTTTTAGAGCAGTTATAAACGAAGTGATGTTTAAAGGGGAGCTATCCGATAAGCTAAGTTGCACATTGGGTTTGTGTAGCACAATTTGGTCAATAATGTTTGCTCGATCGCCAATTAATGAAGAAAATCTGTAATTAATAAAAACCTGGTCAATATTAATCATCTCATTTTTAGCCAGATCTTTCACCTTTACATGTTCTAGAATAGCTTTATCAAGCCATTCAATATCTACCTTGTCAATCGTTATTTCATATCCAACTTTTTTGCTAATACTGTTGGTAAGCATTCTTCCTAAATAAGTTTGAACACTTGATAATTGGAAAAAAGATAAAATAACCAAAATGTTAATTACCAAAATGGCAACCACCTGTATAGATAGATTTTTTAACCTTATTTTATTTTTATCTTTCAAAATATTACCAGAAAATTATCATTAGAATGATTAAACTGTAAACTTTGCCACCAAGTAAGTACAAAAATAAATAGCAGCCCTATATGGCCATTATAATTCTTGCAATTGAATCTTCTTGTGACGAAACTTCGGCATCTGTAATTAAAGATGGCAAAGTTCTAAATAATGTAGTGGCTACGCAATCTGTTCATCAAGAATATGGAGGAGTGGTGCCAGAATTAGCATCCAGAGCCCACCAACAAAGCATAGTGCCTGTGGTGGACAAGGCTATGAAAGAAGCAGGTGTTTTATCAAGTGAGCTAAGTGCCATAGCGTTTACGAGAGGGCCTGGATTGCTAGGGGCCTTATTAGTAGGTACATCATTTGCCAAATCAATGGCTTTAGCTTTGGATATACCTTTAATTGATGTAAACCATATGCAAGCACATATTCTAGCACATTTTATTGATGATCCTAAACCAAAGTTTCCGTTTATATGCCTTACCGTTAGTGGCGGCCATACTCAACTGGTGTTGGTAAAAGATTACACTAATTTGGAGGTAATTGGCCAAACAAAAGACGATGCCGTAGGAGAGGCCTTTGATAAAGCAGCCAAAATGCTTGGGCTTACTTATCCGGGAGGGCCATTGATTGATAAATATGCCAAATTGGGTGATCCAACTAAATTTGAGTTTCCTAACACTTCTATGCCTGGTTTGGATTATTCTTTTAGTGGAATTAAAACGGCCATTCTTTATTTTTTAAGAGATGAGCTAAAGAAAGATCCTGACTTTATTAAAAATAATATAAACGATTTGGCTGCCAGTATCCAGTTTGCATTGATAAAAATGCTAATGAATAAGCTAAAGCGAGCAGCCAGAGAGCATAACATAAAAGAAATTGCCATTGCAGGAGGTGTATCTGCTAATTCAGGATTGCGCAAGGCTTTAGAAAATATGAAAGAAGAGAAAAGATGGAATGTATATGTGCCTGATTTTCAATACTGCACAGATAACGCAGGTATGATTGCCATAGCAGCACATTTTAAATATTTAGCAAAAGAATTTGTTGGGCTTGAAGTTGGGCCAATGGCAAGGATGCCAATTGGGGTAAAATCATAATTGCGTAATGAATAATAGGCTTATTATAGGAGACAAAAGAATATTCAAACATATTGTTTGTAATGATGACTTTGCCAAATTCAATGCTGGTACTGTGCATAAGGTATGTAGCACATTTGCATTAGCAAAATACATTGAGTGGAGCAGTCGCTTATTTATACTAGAGATTAAAAACGATGAAGAAGAAGGAATTGGTACTATGCTCCATATTGACCATAAATCACCGGCTTTTATTAACGAAGAACTTTTATTCGAAGCTACGGTAAAATCAATTGATGGAAATAAATTGATTTGTGATGTACTGGTAAGTTGTAAAAACAGAGTGGTTGCAAAAGCCCAAACCGGGCAAAAATTATTAAAAAAAGATAGAATCAAAGAGATTTTTTCTAGCTTAGCTGATCCTAAAAAATAATGGCAAAAAAAGATAGATTTTCAAACTCGATTAATATACGAAACAAACAAGCTTCGTATGAATATGAACTGCTGGACAAATATGTAGCAGGAATGGTACTGCAAGGCACTGAAATAAAATCTATCAGGGAAGGGAAAGTGGTATTAAAGGATGGGTATTGTGCATTTCATAGAGGAGAATTATTTGTTTATAATATTCATATAAGCCAGTATAAACAAGGGACACATTTTAATCATACCATTACAAGACAGCGAAAATTACTATTGAACAAATCAGAGCTCACCAAAATCCATAAGAAAATTTCTGAGAAAGGATTAACATTAATTCCGACTCGATTGTTTCTTTCGAGCCGAGGATTTGCTAAATTGGAAATTGCTTTAGGAAAAGGTAAAAAATTGCACGATAAGCGAGATTCCATCAAAGAAAAGGATGTTAAAAGAGACTTAGAAAGAATTAAATACTAATAATTGAAGGTAGAAGAAAAAGATAATAAAGGCGTTTGCCGATTAGCCATTGTTCCTGTACGGTCATATCCTTCAGAGGAATCTGAAATGGTTACTCAATTGCTATTTGGAGATCATTACACCGTATTAGAATCGATGAACGAAGGTCGTTGGCTTAAGATCGAAATTAATTTTGATGAGTACCTTGGTTGGATCGATGCTAAACAGCATTATCCGATATCTGATACATATTTTAACCACCTTAACGATGTAAATTTTAAAATTTGTACCGATATAACCGGCAGCCTTCTTTATAATAAAAGCCCTATTCAAATATTAATAGGCAGCATACTTCCTATTTCCTCCATGGAACTTTTTGATATGGAGGAACAACTGGCATTTAATGGGGAGTCTCATAATATGGGCAATTCGATGGGCTTTGAATTTGTAAAACAGATAGCGCTTAAATATTTAAATGCACCCTATGTATGGGGCGGCAAAACACCCTTTGGTGTGGACTGCTCAGGTTTTATTCAAATGGTGTTTAAAATTGCAGGTTACAAATTAAGCAGAGACGCCAGCGAGCAAGCCCTGCTCGGTACTAAGGTGGATAACTTAACCGATGCTATTCCTGGTGATTTGTGCTATTTTGGAACCAAAACTAAGATTACCCACGTTGGCATGCTATTGTCAAATAGTAAAATAATCCATGCCAGTGGCCAAGTTCGTATTGATGATATTTCCGATCAGGGAATTCATTTGGTGGTAAATAATTCATTAACTCACAAGCTACAGCTAATTAAAAGAGTGCTGAGAAAATAGGCTCTTATGTTAACAGTAACAGCTAAACTATCAGTTTTATAGCCATTCATTGCGCTATAATTTCTATTTTAGCTAATTCTTTCATATATATATTATGGATAACCAAGACTCTAATAATGAAATTCTATTAAATCGCTTGAATGAACTTCTTCTTAAGCAAGAGAAACTGAACTCTGAAGTACAGTTGTTAAAGGCAGAGGTTGAAGGGAAAGTAATCACCAAACCGAATACAGAACCTTTTGAAGAACCATTTACTAAACAAGCCAAACCCGTTCAACCTATAGCTGAGTACGACCCATGGGTCATTCAAAAGCCAAAAGATTCATTTGTTAAGAAGGGGCTAAACAATCTTTTTTCGCCAGAATTTAAACAAAATATTGAAAAATTTGTTGGAGAGAACCTAATCAGTGTTATTGGAGTAATTATCCTAATAATTGGTGTTGGCATAGGTGCAAAGTACGCCATCGACAATAAAATGATAAGCCCCTTAACCCGAATTATTTTGGGTTATATTATTTCGATTGGCTTACTTGTATTTGCTATTAAGCTAAAAGCAAAATACGAGAAATACAGTGCCGTATTGCTCAGTGGAGCCCTGGCGTTAATGTACTTTTTAACCTTTGCTGCCTACGATTTTTACGATCTCATACCCAAAATGATGGCTTTTGGCTTAATGCTTCTTTTTACTGTATTTACAACCTTTGCCTCCATAAAATACAATAAGCAGGTAATTGCTCATATTGGTTTTGTGGGTGCCTATGCCGTTCCTTTTTTATTAAGCGATGGTTCAGGGAATGCTACAATATTACTTGGCTACATTGCCATTATTAATATTGGCATACTGGCCGTGTCTCTTAAAAATTATTGGAAATCACTTTATTATACGGCTTTTGTTTTTACATGGCTTATTTACATGGCCGTATATGCCACAAAGCTTTTTGCCGCAAGTGATTTCGGTGTGCTACTTAGTTTCTTAAGTATTTTTTACCTCACTTTTTACGGGGTATTTATTGGATATAAACTTATTCGTAGCGAGAAGTTCTTAAAAATGGATATTATAATGCTGCTGTCCAACTCGTTTATTTTTTATGGGCTGGGCTATTCAATTTTTAGAGATAATGAGACTTTTAGTATTTATATAGGTTTGTTTACCCTGTTAAATGCCGTTATTCACTTTGGCTTTAGTATTTATATTTTTAAGCAAAAACTGGCAGATAAAAACCTGTTTTACCTCATTATTGGTTTGGTGCTTACCTTTATTACTATTGCTATACCCGTGCAATTAGACGGGCACTGGGTTACGCTTTTATGGATAGGAGAGGCCACTTTGCTATTTTGGATTGGCAGAACCAAACAAATTAAGGTGTATGAAAAATTATCATATCCATTAATGATAATTGCCTTTTTTAGTGTTTTTCAAGATTGGGAGGGTGCATATAGCTATATAAGTAAATATAACACTGAAAGCTGGTTAACGCCATTTTTTAATGTTCAATTCCTGAGCTCCTTATTTGTAGTTGCGGGGTTCGGTATTATCAACTTCTATAATCAAAAAATTAAAGTTGATTTGTTCCCCTTTAAATTTATCAACTTTAATAAGGTTATTAATACTGTACTTCCTGCCATGCTTTTAATCTTATTATTTATGGCGTTTTCTATGGAAATAAGCAATTATTGGGATCAACAATATTATAGTTCTGAAGTGCAAATAGCTTACGAAGACGGGTCGGGGGAAACCTATAATGAATTCAATTATTCGTTACTAAATTTAGGAAAAGCCTGGTCGTATATTTACACCATGGGGTTCTTTACTCTATTATCAATTGTAAATTATAAGTTTTTAAAAAACAGAACACTGGGACTTGTTAACTTAGGGCTCAATGGGTTTGTGCTATTAATGTTTCTATTTTCAGGCTTATATTTGATAAGCGAACTCAGAGTTGATTTTCTTACCCAAGAAATGAATGAATACTTTGCATACGGCTGGATTTATATTGGCATCCGATATATTTCTATTCTGTTTGTTGGTGGTTTGTTGTTAGCAAGCTTTAAATATATAAGGCAAGAGTTTATGGATGTAAATATCAGGCAACTCTTTGCTTTGGTGTTTTACGGAACTGTACTTTGGCTGTTAAGTAGTGAACTAATTCATTGGATGGACTACGCAGGCTCTACTCAATCCTACAAACTTGGGTTAAGTATATTATGGGGTGTATATTCTTTAAGCTTAATTGTTGTTGGCATTATTCGTAAGTATAAACAATTGCGGGTTGGTGCCATGGCTTTATTTGCCATTACACTTGTTAAACTATTTTTCTACGATATTTCGCATTTAGATACTATTGCTAAAACCATTGTGTTTGTTGTGCTGGGTATATTACTACTGGTTATTTCGTTTTTATATAATAAATACAAATACCTCATTTTTGAAGAGGAAGAATTTGTTAAGAATAATGAAGCAGACAAAGATTGAAATAGAAAAAACGATGAATAAATTAGCATTTTCAAACCTGTTTTTTGCCCTAATTCTTTTTGCAAATTTAGGATTGGCACAAGAGCATGAGTTTAAATATCAAAGAAGCTTAGAAGGAGTTACCGATACTTGGCATACCATTGAAATTCCTAACGATGCTTATAGCAAACTAAATAATGATTTTTCTGATGTAAGAATTTTAGGAATACTTGCAAATGGCGACACCATTGAAGCACCATATATTCTTCAGGTTCAAGCAGATAGTTATGATAATAAAGTGATTGACTTTAGTTTGATTAATGAGGTAAAAAAATCTGGCAGTTACTATTATACGTTTGAATTGCCAAAGCCACAACTGGTTAACACTATTAACCTCTCATTCAATCGGTCTAATTTCGATTGGTTTGTTACCTTGGAGGGAAGCCAAAACCAGCAAGAATGGTTTACTATAGGTACTAAAAGCAGGATTTTAGGCATAAAAAATGATAATACCTCTTATCAATATACTACGCTAGAGTTTAAGGATGTAAGCTATAAGTACTTACGCTTAAAAATTCCTTCTTCCAAAAATCCTCAATTCAATAAGGCTACAATAGAAGAAAAAATACTTACCAAAGGAGTTTATATATCCCCTGTAATTGAATCATTTAAGGTAATTGAGCATAGTGATCGTAATGAAACTGAAATTTTACTGAGTTTACAAAAGATGCAACCGGTTTCGTTCATTCAATTGCAGGTTGTTGATTCAATAGATTATTACCGTCCGATTTCAGTAGAATATGCCATAGATAGTATTAAAAACAACAAAGGCTGGCAATATCTTTATAGGAGTTTGTTTACTTCTACACTTAGCTCGTTAAATAAGAAAGGGTATAATTTTTCTAATCAGGTGCTGAAACACTTACGAATTACTATTAAAAACTACGATAATGAGCCTCTAACTTTTAGCAAGGCTAACATACATGGCAACCCTCACAAACTAATTGTCAGGTTTACCAAGCCAGCCACATATTACCTCGTGTATGGCAATAAGAGAGCTTATGTACCTAATTATGATATTACCAAATTTGAAGATAGTATTCCTAAAAAAAATAAACAGCTAAGTGTGGGAGATGAAGTGTTTATTGAGGAAGAAGTAAAGGCAGAGCAAGAAGCTTTATTTAAAGATGATATTTGGCTTTGGGCTATTATGATTTTTGTTATTTTTATTCTTGGATGGTTTTCTCTTAAAATGTTAAAAAATTAATAGGTGATTAAGGTAAAAATTGGCTTACTTCTGCTCGTATCAATGCTACTCCTAGATGCATCTTTTCCGACTGGTGTAGTTGCTCAGGGCAGTATTGGTACTGAACGACCAACAACATCCACAAGTTCTTACACTATATCAAAGAATACGTTTCAGGTTGAACAAGGCTTTGCCTTTTGGAACGATACCACTGCACTGGATGGCTTGTTTAGATTAGCAGTTTCTGAAAGAGGGGAAATAAGATTATTTACTAGTTATGGCTCAAATTCTACATATTTGGGAGCAAAGGTAAATTTATGGGAACAAAATGAATATAAACCCGGCATTTCTATTCAAGCTTCGTTTGGCAATGAACTAAGCCTTGTAAACTACCGTGTGTCATGGTCTCAGAAAATAACGGAAAAATTAGGAACTACCTTTAACATAGGTAAAGCCGATATATATTATGTAGTACTTGCGCTTGGGTACTCGCTTGGAGGTAAAACGAGTGCTTTTATAGAAGGTGTATATGACGATAGAGTACAGCAATTTAATGCAGGGTTAACCTATTTAATAAATAATGAGACCCAGTTGGATTTTTCAGGAGGGCTTCTTACAAACGATTCTTATTTTGTAGCATTGGGAGTTTCAAGACGGTTTTTGTACAAATCCACTAATAACTAGTTGTATGAAGAAAATTGTAATCTTTGGGTTTATCATATCTATATTCGGCCTTATTTGGATCGGAAATAACTTTTATCAGACAAATATTGCTTTAAAAAATCAAGGGGAGCAGCTAAGTAAACAAGCATGTTACGATGTAATTAACCGCTTGGATTCAATATCTAAAATTGAATATGAAAATATTGAAAGACTATCAGATACATTAAGTATAAGCACTTTTACCGAAGAAGAGTTGTTGGTTTTTTTAGTAAATAAAGGGAGGAGAAATGTGGATTTATTAGGCATTACAGTAGCCTATCTTTCTGGTAAATTTCCAGGCAAGGATGGCCTTTATGCTCCTTTTTATGATTTTAAAACTGATGAGCTTCTGGATATAGCAAATTTTTATGACTATACAAATTCTGAATTGGAGACTTCTGTATGGTTTACTAAGGCAATAGAGGCTACCTTGCCAATTTTAACCAAACCGTATTTTGCTCAGGCAGCACAAGAAATTGTAGTAGATTATGCCATTCCATTTTATGCTGATGCCAGTAAAAAAGAAAAAATAGGGGTTATTTCTATAACGGTTTCGCTTGATAGTTTTACTGAGTTTATCAATTCACTAGTGTTAGGTAACTCAGGGTATGCTTTTACTTTTGATGATTATGGCGATTTTATTACACACCCTAATCGAGATTTTATATTGCACAAAAACATAAATACACTTGAAGGTAATAGAAATGCAAAAAAAATAAAGAACAACCTTTTGCCTAAAGAAGAAGGCTTTTTTAAATACCGAAGTTTATATACCCAAGTACCTTCCATTATATATTTTGCACGAAGCAAGATTACCCGATGGAAAGTAGCTGTTGTGTTCAGCCGTTCAGATATATCGGGCGATCCAAAAATATTGAAACAAAAAGTAATTCAATTTGCCGGAGTCATAAGCATCTTTTTATTCTTAAGTTTTGCGCTAGTTTTTAAATGGCATCAGCTAGAATCGAAACAATTATGGATGGCAAGTTTTGCAATCTCTGTGTTATTTGTACTCAATATTGCCGTAGTATGGCTAATGCACTTAGATTTTGACTATTCAGAAGAATTATCGAACACTACCCGAGTGTACGACACCAGCGAACTTCATAACTATATCAATAAAAAAGACCTAGATCAACATAAATTAGGACATAAAGAATATTTAAAAATACCTACCGGAATATTTATAGAAGGGCTTGAGGTAAGCGAATCGTACGATATGAGCATAAGCGGTATAGTATGGCAACGCTGGCCGGCAGATCGTGATTTAAAAGACAAGGTTGGATTTCATTTTATTCAGGCAGCACCTTACGGCAGATCGGTAAAAATTACCTTATTATCTAAAGATAAATTAGCAGACGGCAGCTTGCTTTATACATGGCAATTTGACGCAACCTTAAAAATCTATTTCGATTATGCCCAATACCCACTGGATCAGCATTATATAGATATTAAGTTGCTCTACCCTGATTTAACTGATGATATAATGTTAATCCCAGATCTAGATAGTTATGAGGTATTGAACCCCTCTGCCAAACCTGGTTTAAGCGATGTTCTTTTCTTGCCTAAGCATAGAATAATTGCTTCTTATTTCTCATTTGCCAGTATGGATATGAAAACATTTTTTGGTAGAGACCGGGGAAGTGGAGTAACAGAGTACCAGTTATTAGAGTATAATATTGTTATAAAAAGAAGGTTTATTACCCCATTTGTATCTTTTATTATACCAGCACTTTTAGGCGCAGCATTAATTTTCTTTCTGCTTTATAGTTTAACCAAAGATAAAGACGATAAATCAGGTGTTACCGTAATGGGAGTTGTACAGGGCATGGTAGGTCTCTTTTTTAGTTTGCTCTTCGCTCATATTACAATTCGAAATAGAATAGCTTCGCCCCATATTACTTATATGGAAACCTTTTATTTTGCGGTGTATATAATTATTATATTATTGATTGTAGATGTAGTCATGTTCTCGAAAAATAGAAAATTTAAGATTATTCAGTATAAAGACAACCTTATTGTAAAACTGGCTTTTTGGCCCATTTGGTTAGGCGTATTGCTTTTTTTAACACTTATTAAATTTTACTAATTATGAAAAGGAAGATATTTTTAGGATTATTAGCAGCTCTGGTAATTATACAACTTTTTAGGATAGACAAAACAAATCCTGAATCAGACCCTAATCATTCCATATTTGTAGTAGAAAGTGTGCCTACAGATGTAGAAACCATCATTAAAACCTCTTGTTTCGATTGCCATTCTAATCAGGTTGCCTATCCTTGGTATAGTAATATAGCACCAGTAAGCTGGGTGGTAAAAAACCACATAAATGAAGCCAGAGAGGAACTGAATTTTTCGGAATGGGGCAGTTTTACAACCAAAAGAAAACTACACAAGCTCGAAGAAATTGAGGAAGAAGTAGGAGAGGGTGAAATGCCATTGCCTGGGTATTTAATTATACACGGAGAGGCACGATTAAGTGAGCAGCAGCAACAACGCTTAGTAAACTGGGCTAAGGGTCTTAGAACAGGAGAGAAGATAGAAGAAAAGTAGAGTATTTTCCTTTAGAATATCTAATAAAAGAGTAATTAGTAAATACAGTTCTATTTTCCTACATTTGATACACTTGGAGCCGAAACCAACAAGCTAAATCGGGGCGTAATCGAAAAGCCTAAGAGTAGAAAAACTTAACCTAAATAACTATATTATGGATGCACAAAAAGTGGATATGTTTATCATGACCAATGGCAAGTATTTTGAAAGTCATCACCTAAATCAAATTAGAGATAGATTAATTGCTTTAGATGATAGCAAATGGTCTGTCCTGCAAACTCTGCAATTTAAAGATCCTACCACAAGTCTTATCGTTTCAATTCTAGGAGGAACACTTGGTATAGATCGTTTTTTAATTGGAGACACAGGCATGGGAGTAGGAAAGCTACTAACTTGTGGAGGCTTAGGTATTTGGGCAATTGTTGATTATTTCTTGATTATGGGAGCAACACGAGAAAAGAACTTTGAAAAAATTCAACAAGCACTAGTGTAGTGGCCCTTACCCGTAATAAGTTATATACTTTTATGGGCATAGGGTGTGGAGTAGGGGCTACTTGGCTTATTTATAATTACAACAGTTATAGGCTTAATGATGGCTTTACGGTTTGCATAATTAAAAATGTAACAGGTATTCCTTGCCCTTCTTGTGGTTCTACAAGAGCCGTTGAAGCTCTGTTTCATGGTAATTTAATTGAGTCGATACTCTGGAACCCATTTGGGCTATTATTAACTTCATTTTTAGTAATACTTCCAGTTTGGATATTAATAGACTTAATAAAGAAAAGAGACAGTTTATATACTTTTTATTCACTGGTAGAATCCTACTTAAGACAAAAAAAATATACTATTCCTCTTATCTCGTTAGTCGTTGCAAATTGGATATGGAACATATATAAAGGGCTATGATTAGTACACCTAAATTTGCTTACAAACCAAATGAACATGAAGCCGAAAAAGCTTCATACAGTTATTTAATGTCATTAATAGCTGTAATCGTAGGCTTACCCATTCCTATTATTAACTTGTTTGCTACTTTCTTTTTTTACTTGGCTAACAGAAATGGAACCTATTATGTGCGGTGGCATGCTACACAGGCTTTATTATCACAATTGTCTTTGGTATTTATTAATAGCTATGGTTTCTGGTGGACGGTTTCAATCATTTTTGGAGATGAGTCAGTGAGTAATCATTACATCTCTTATCTATTCGTAGTTATCATATTTAATTTCACCGAATTTATCGCTACTATTTACTCTTCTATTCAAACTAGAAAAGGGAAACATATCCATTGGTGGCTGTACGGAGATGTAACTGATATAATTTGTAAACCTGGCAATGGACAAAATAGTATTTAGACTTATTGGTATAGTATCACTTTTTTCAATTTCTCTCTGGGCTGCAAATCAGATGAATTGGATGGAGCTGTTCGGGGTGGAAGAAAATATTTCTTCTACTGAACAGAAAGTAGGAGAGTTGCTATGGGAATTTTACAGCGCTAATAATACAGAGGTAACTAAGGATGACCTCTTATTGCCTATTGATAGTATTTTAACTAAAATTTGCGAATCCAATTCAATTGAAAGAGATGAAATTAAGCTTCACCTTATTAATAATGATGAAGTTAATGCATTTGCGCTACCCAATAATCACTTAGTAATTTATAGTGGTTTACTAGTTGCTGTAAAAAATGAGGCAGAGTTAAGTGGTGTTATTGGTCATGAGATAGCCCATTTACAAATGGATCACGTAATGAAGAAGCTCGTAAAAGAAATAGGGCTTGCTGTAATTATTACTATGACCTCAGGAAATGGGAATAGCCAAGTATTGCTTGAATCTATAAAGACGCTTACTTCCTCGGCTTATGATAGATCGTTAGAAGAAGAAGCCGATTTTAAATCGGTAGATTATTTAATTAAAGCAGATATAGACCCAACTGCCTTTGCTAATTTTTTATATACACTAGGAGGAAATAATCCTGATGCAGAAGAATTAATGTCGTGGGTAAGCACACACCCATATTCTAAAGAAAGGGCTGAAGAAATTGTAAATTATAGTCAAAAAAAGAATTACAAAGCCAAACAAGTGCTAGATTCTGCTACTTGGCATATTCTAAAAAAAGAAGCTGAAAGGTTATAAATCCTGTTTTCTTAAGCCATTAACATAGCTAACAAGTGCTTTTAGCTCTTGCTCATTAAGCGCAGGTTTAATCTTAGGCATTGTGTTTTTTCCTGAGTTAATAATGTGTTTTACCTCCTCAGAAGATTTTTGACTATAGCGCAAATCTTTGGCACCTGATAAGCCTGCACTACCATCATCACCATGACAAACGGTGCATTGAGCGTTGTATAAAGCTTTACCATGAAGGCTTAATACATAATTTTGAGCCTCAGGGTTAGTAATAACTTCTTCCTTAAAATCGTGTCGTTTTCCTAATCGAGCTTTGTGCACTTCGGCTAACCCATAAGCACCAACTATTAAAAATATAGAAATTAGTGCAAAAAGTTTCTTCTTCTTTTTGAACCCAATAATAGCTAGAGGAATAGAGGTAAATACAAATACAAGTTTAATAATAAAGAGCACATCGAATTCTGCAATATTCATTACCATATAACCTCCTGTTAATAAAAACAGTAGGCTAATAATTATTTCAGGAATCTTTATAATTTTTGTGAATTTTTCAAGACCATTATCACTACCAATTAGCAGTAGAATTGTTTTAATTATATAGATAGTTGCAAAAAGGAGAACAACTAATTTGTGAGTATGAAATAGAGCGGTAAATAACATGTTAGCGATTGTTTAAATTAGAAACCCAAAGGAAAACAGAAAACACGCACCAAGCAAGAAGATACGATAAACATTAAGTGAGCTAAAATTTATAACCAGCAACACCTTTCATGGCAGGTAGCCTTTCAAAAACAGCAAATTTATAATCAAACGCTAATATGGCCGCAAAGGGAGAGGTTATTAAATAGACCAATGCAATAAGGCCATTACTTGTAAAAACATAGACTAAATAGGCTTGTAGTGAAAATACAAGTGGTGCAAGAATTAAGTTGATAGCACTTTTAATAGAGGCATAAAAATGAATATCGGAGACAACTTTCTTTATAAAGATATCTAAGATTTTATACCCAATAAAGCTGTTTAAAAATCCATATATAAACACAGGGAACATAGCTATTCTGTACAATAAAGATGGCAATGGAGGGGCAGGCTCATGTTTAGCCTCTTCAGGAATTTCCACATGCTCTTCTTTATATTTTTCTGAAATGCTTTTAATTAAAGTTTTATCGTTAGCAAACTGAGCAATCATATCTCTGTTAGTTGAACGTTTGCTTAACCATTCATTCTCGATATGTTGGTATGAGCTTGAAGGCCTTATAGAAAGAACTTCTTTATCAAGTTCTTCAAAAATATCCGCTACCAGTTTTTGGTAGGCCTTATTGGGGCTCTCCTTATATAGCTCGGTATATTTTTTAAGGTAAATAGGTTGGCCAAAGTTGCACAGCATATCAGAACGAAAGCGGGTATGGCGTCCATAATTTAACCCAGTAGGTACAATGGCAAGGTCTAGCTCAAAATTGTTGGCTTCCATTGTGGCAAAGGCAATCCGAGCAATTCCTTTTTGCAAAGGGCGTAAAGCTCTCCTCATATTATGGTTCCCTTCGGCAAAAATTACTAACGGATGATCTCCATCTGTCAAAATATCAACACATTTTTCGATCACTTCATCATTCTTGGCTACAGACCTCAATCCGTCTCTCACACGATAAATGGGTAGCATATACATCGATTCTAACCAGAATCTGGCCGTAGGATTTTGAAAAATATTGGCCCTAACCAAAAAGTAATTTATTCGCGGCTGCGAAAAGTAAATGACGAGAGGATCTAGAAAAGCATTTTGGTGATTTGAAGCAAATATAACAGAGCCTTTATGCGGTATGTTTTCATAATTAGATACTTGCCAACGCTTAAAGTAAAAGCGCAAAATTATTCCAACAAGGAAAGAAATAATGGCAATAAAGGTTGTGTGAATAGCTTTTTTAACCAACTTCATAGATAAAAAAATGTAAAATTAAGATTTCAAAGGTTGAAATTGAAATAGTTTCCCTTTTGTAAAAATAAGACTCATAACAGTGCCTCCAACAATATGCCATATACCCCACCAAGCCATAATAATGGCCATGCCTCCATTGCCTTGAAAAACACTAAATATTATTACCAAGCCTAGACCAGAGTTTTGAATGCCAGTTTCAATACTTATCGTACGGCTATCTTGTTCATTATTTCCAACAAGCTTGCTTACTAAATATGCACTACCCAAAGCTATCGCATTATGAAAAAAAACTAAGTAAATTATGTAGTGATAATATTGCTTAAAAATTCCAAGGTTTTGAATAAAAGCAATGGCAATTATTACAACCAATAAAATAAAAGATATTAATTTAATGGGTTCTGCAATTTTAGAAGCTAAGCTTGAAAACTTATACTTAAATAACAATCCCAAAAGGAGGGGAGCAGCTAAGATTGAAAAGATAGTTTTGAGCATTTTCCAGGTTTCAAGTGTAATGCCTTTACCAACCTTTTCTCCTAAATATAAACTACTCCAAAACTCAAAGTTTATGGGGGTAAAAATAATAGCAAGTATGGTAGCTATGGCTGTTAAACTGATAGATAAAGCCACATTACCACCGCTTAAATTAGAAAAGAAGTTAGATACATTACCTCCGGGACAAGCGGCAACCAAAATAAGCCCCAATGCTAAACCTTCGAGTGGCTGTGTAAAGTACACAAACAAAAATGTAAAAAAAGGGAGTAAAATAAACTGGCTAACCACCCCTGTAATAATTGATTTGAGGTTTCTTGTCACTTCTTTAAAGTTTTTTGACTCTATGCTTAGGGCAACCCCAAACATAATAAAAGCCATAGCAATATTAAGTGCCAATAGCCTGTCTTCAGAAAAATCGAGTTGGATGTCAGAGAGTGCTCTTTTCATATACAGTAAGTACAAATATATTTTTTTTTAAAATAGTAATTGCACTTACTTTGGAGTTCATTAATAAAAAGCCATGTTTATAGCGGTAGATATAGGTAATTCTAACATAACTGTGGGGCTAAAAGAAAAGAGTAAATGGACTGAATATAGATTCTCCACTCATTCTGATCAGCCCTTATTGCTTTTAAGAGAGCAGGTTAAAGAGTTAAATATAAAGAAGATTAGAGGGGTAGGCCTTAGCTCCGTTGTACCCACTGTTACTCCACTAGTTCGTTCCGAATTAGAATTGCTTTTTGGCATTACACCAGTGGTAATAAACAAATCGGATTATAAACTATTACCGATTAAGCCGGAAAATCCTGATGAACTAGGAACTGACTTATTAGTTAATAGCTTAGCGGCCAATCAGTTATTTGGAAATACGGAGAGTTTAATCATAGATTTTGGTACAGCTCTAACCTACACATTTGTAGATGCGAAAGGGGCAATTAAAGGTGTTGCCATAGCACCAGGAATTAATACAGCTATTCGAGCATTATCAAACACCGCTGCCCAATTGCCCGAAATAACACCTACATTGCCTGAAAAAGCCTTAGGCACCGATACGGTATCCGCCATTAAAGGAGGCACTATTTGGGGCTTTGTTGGCCAGGTGTCGTTTATGATTGATAAGATTAAATCTGAGACTACCCCAAATATTAAAATTGTGGCTACAGGAGGCTTATCTCACGTTTTAAAACCTTTGACTCCTCTTTTTAACCATATCGATAGGCACTTAACACTCAACGGGATTGAAGCTTATTTTGATATTGTTACAAAATCAAAGTAAAATAGATTTAACCCGAAAAATTCACATGAATTTTCCGCCCAAAGAGCCGACTAATTCTAAAATTAAGATAATCAGTTAGTTATAATTTAAGGACAACCAATTTCGTAGCTAAATAGCTGCAAATCAAAACTTTTATGAGTTTTTTGATTTAACCATAGCGGTGCTATGCTGAAACCAATAAAACTCCCTGATTTATTGCTCTTTAGCTCCTCATTACGAAGTTTTATTGCATAATTCGGGTTTAAATTTTAAAATTATCGGGGTTAACCCTGCCGTAAATACCTGACAATCAATTGATATAAATTGTTCGCATCATTACTTATTCCAAACTCATGAATAACCCAGGTTAAGCTAATCGTGAAATATGAGCTGCATACACCCAAGCCATCAATGTTAGCAATGCTCCTAATTGATGTAACACTCCTAATGTAAGTGGAACACTATATAATAAGGTGAAAATACCCAATAACGCTTGAATAGTTATTATTATACCCAATAGAATAAAGCTTGATCTTATTTTTCCTGCCATAGAAGGGGCATATAAAACACCCATTAATACCACATAGCTCCAAACGGTTATGCCTAACCACCGATGTATAAATTGTACACTGGCCACCGAATTAATTAAACTAGTCCAACCCTCAGTGACAAACGAATTGTTGATCACATCCGGCATCAAAGCTCCATTCATGGTTGGAAAGGTAGGATAAAAGAGCCCTGCTTTTAACCCGGCAACAAAAGCACCATATATAACTTGAAATATTATTAAGCCCAGCAGTACGTTAAGCAATTGACGGTAGTACGATATTCTAATTTTATTCTTAGAAGGCCAGCCAATGACCAATGCTAAATTAAAGATATAGGCAAATAAGAAAAAAGCGGTAAGCAGATGAGCCGCTAACCTAAAATGGCTCACATGAGGGTTATTTACTAAGCCACTTTTAACCATAAACCACCCTAAAAAACCTTGAAAAGCTCCCATAAAGAGGATAAACAAGAGCTTTTTTGTCAGAGGCTTGTCAAGCTTCTTTTTTACTAAAAATACAAAAAAAGGAATTAAGAAAATAATACCAATAAGCCTGCCTAGCAACCTATGCGAATACTCCCACCAAAAAATAGACTTAAAATCGCTTAACGTATAATGTATGTTAAGCTTCTTATATTCTGGAAAATTTTGATATTTTTCAAAGGTGGCTTGCCACTCAGTTTCATTCATTGGAGGAACTGAACCTATAATCAATTTCCACTCCACCATAGATAATCCCGATTGTGTTAACCGCGTAATTCCACCTAAAATAACCATTGAAGCTACTAAAAATGCACCAGTTAATAACCAAATTACAATTGCCTTATCTGACTTTGCTGTTCTCATATTGGCAAAAGTATAAAACCATTAATAATTAGTTGAGTTTGGGGTAGGGAATAGCTGTCAGCCTAAGTTCTATCTAGGGGATAACTGTCAGAAGAAATTAAGAGAGTGGAAGAGATGTTGAAAATATAGGCTCATTCCTGAATTTATTTTAAGAACCAAGTTAAAAGCTTATTTAGGGCGCTTAAAAAGTATTACACCTACATAAAACTGAATAGAGTAAGTAGATGCATTTTCTATTACAAGCACATCTGGTGCTTTTATTATGTTTTTAACCCCATTGGCAAATCGTAAGCCAGTCACAAATTTTTCGGTAGGGAAAAACTCAAAAGTTATCAAAAATGCAAAATTACTTGAATATGTAACTTGGGTTACTTCCTTCGCTCCTCCAACTAATTGGCTATACTGAAAACCGGCAGACAAGCTAAACGAACTTGTAAAATCAAATCCAACAGAAATAGGCAAATTTATATAATTAAGCCTTTGGCCTGCAAAACCCTCTTGTGAATAGTCTAAACCTGACATAACAGCCCAACCAAGGTCATCAAGGTATAACTTATAGGTAAACCCTGCATTTAATCCTAATATGGCATCTGGGTTAATGCTATTTTTGCTGCTTACATTAGAGTAGTTTAACCCTGCATGACCCGAAAAAGAGTTTTGAGCCATATTTTTTGAGGCAAAAAGTAATAAAAGAGCCAATACAATTGTTATAGATTTGTACATATAAATCCAAGTTAGCACTAATTGTGCAGTAATTACAAGCTAATATACAGTAAGTATGCAATAGAAATTAATTACTTTTATATATTAGTTTTATTGTTGGTGCAGTTATTTAACCGTGCTCAGCAGTCTATTTATACCTAACTTTAGAAAAACTGATTCTATGTTTACCGAAAATGAAGTAAATGCTCTACTCAACTATCCTGGAATATTTGATGAGGTTGCAGACCTAAAACAAAAGTTTATTGATGAAGAAGCTGAATTTTTAGAAATTGAAGAGCATGATTTTCTGTCGCTCATTCTTTTAACCCCATCTATTGGTATTGCTTTGTCAAATGGAAGCGTAAGTTTATTTGAAGAAATGGCTTTAAACAAAAAGGCAAGGAAATTATCAAAAGGAGGCTATTGGATGAAAACAGATCCAGTGGTTTTTGCTATGGAACACCTAATTAAAGGCTATGACAAGTGGGCTCCGGTTTTTTATGAGCATATTAAAAATCTTATGCATAAAACGGTAGATGTAAGTGCCTTACATGATAACTCATTTAAACTGGGAGAGGCAGATGATTCACAACAATGTGCTCAGGTGCTTAAAGCCCCCTTTGTAATCATTCGATTTTTAACTTCTTTTTTTATGAACGATGAAGAAGAGGATATTTTGGTTGAGCGTAAAATTTCAAAAATTGAATACGATAGAGTAAACGAAATTGCAGAGCAGTTGGGGATTAAAGAACTTCCAGTTTACCAGATTTATCATTCTAAGCTTGTGATTAAGTAATACAAGCAATTAATGCAAAAACTGCTTAAACCCTTTTTTATTTGTATAGTGTTAGCTTTTGGAACTTTCATAGCTACGGCACAGCAACCCATGGAGAAAAAAAAGCAAAAGAATCCAAATGGAGCTTTCTCTAAGTTTATAGGTGGGTTTTCGTTGCATGCAAGTACAGGGTTTGGGATGACCTTTTTTAGCCACGAGATTCAAGGGCCAGGGATTTTGCAGCAAAAGGATGGCAATGTGTATTTATTTGATAATTTTTATGTGATTGGTGGAGATTCTCTTAACACTGGTTATACTGGTTGGACAAATAATGCTCAATCTTCCTCAAACATACCTATTGGAGATGAGGATTTTTTATTAGGTACTGATACATTGGCGATAAAATACAAGGGAGCAGGAGGGAGCATCCCTTTTTCAGTTGCGGTGAGTTATACATTTGATAGGTATAGATTTGGAGGTGGGGTTACTTACGAGCAATCTTTTGCAGCTAAGTACTACCCAAATGCACTTACAAACGATTTACAACCATTTAAAACAGACTTTGTAACTTCTTCAATAACAAGGTATTATGGTTATGTTGGAGGAGAGGTGTTTAGGTCTATACGACACACTATTGCCATAGATGCCATGATTGGAACCTTTAAATATGGCAAAAAGAAATTTAACCCCGATCAAATTAAGTATAAGCTATTTGTAAACATTGGGGTTTCGTTTGAAAGATCGCTTTCAGAGTATTTTAAGGTGTTTGTGAGGCCATCTCTTGAAATTAAGCGATATGAACTTACCATTCCTGGACTAAATTATGCACTAACCCATTCTGCACCAGCTATGTATTTTAGCATTGGAGCAATCATAAGAATACCCGATTTAAATAAATGCCCTGTAAGTCAATGCCATTCACAAATAAACCATAGGCATGGCGGTAATGTCTATAGAAGTAAAATGCACCCTTTCTGGAAATGGCAAAATCCTAATTATGGGCAAAACTACCCCCAACTGATTAAATATAAGGGCAAGAATAAGAAGAAGAAAAACCCTTATTAGCCACTAGCTAGTGTAATACTTAATCTATTCTCCTTTTAAGAACGAATAGCACATGTAAACCTTATTTTATCACTCATTTAGTTGCCTAAAAACCCATAATTAATTGTATTTTTGGAACTGAATTTTTTACAACCTATAACTCTATAAATGGCAGAGGACGAGAATGAAGAGCAATTTGGCTCTGAGACCATTATTCCAATAAATATTGAAGAAGAAATGAAGGCTGCATACATCGATTATTCGATGTCAGTTATTGTTTCTAGGGCACTACCAGACGTTCGTGATGGCTTAAAGCCAGTGCACCGTAGGGTGCTTTTTGGTATGCTCGACCTGGGTGTTACCTATAGCAAGGCTCATAAAAAATCGGCAAGAATTGTAGGAGAGGTGCTTGGTAAGTATCACCCACATGGCGATTCATCGGTTTACGATACTATGGTACGTATGGCTCAATCTTGGTCGTTACGATATCCATTGGTAGATGGACAAGGAAACTTTGGTTCCGTTGATGGCGACTCACCCGCAGCAATGCGTTATACAGAAGCACGTTTAAAACGAATTGCAGATGAGCTTGTAACCGATATTAATAAAGACACGGTTGATTTTCAACTTAACTTTGATGATTCACTAAAAGAACCAACTGTTATGCCTGGTAAGTTACCAAACTTACTGTTAAATGGAGCATCGGGTATTGCTGTAGGTATGGCTACTAATATGCCGCCACATAACCTTTCAGAGGTTGTGGACGGTATTACTGCATTTATTGATGATAATGAGATTACTGTAGAAGGGTTAATGGAGCATATTATTGCCCCAGATTTCCCTACTGGAGCTACTATTTATGGCTACACAGGAGTAAGATCCGCTTTTGAAACGGGTAGGGGGCGAATTGTGCTAAGAGCTAAGGCGCATTTCGATGTAACCAAAACAGGAAAAGAGCAAATCATTATCTCAGAAATTCCTTACCAAGTAAACAAAGCCTCTATGATTGAAAAGACCGCAGGTCTTATCAATGAGAAAAAAATTGAGGGCATCTCAGATATTAGAGATGAATCGGATAGGAACGGAATGAGGGTTGTTTATGACTTAAAAAAGGATGCAATTCCAAATATTGTTCTTAATAATCTTTATAAATATACGCAATTACAATCTTCGTTTAGTGTAAATAATATTGCACTGGTTAAAGGCCGACCAGAAATGCTGAATCTAAAAGATATGATTCGGCACTATGTGGATCACCGACATGAGGTGGTTATTAGAAGAACTAAATACGAACTAAAAGAGGCTGAGAAAAGAGCTCATATACTTCAAGGGTATTTAATTGCATTAGATCATTTAGATGAGGTTATTGCGTTAATCCGGGGTTCAAGAGATCCTGAAATTGCCAAAGATGGCTTGATAAAGAAGTTTGATTTGAGTGAAATTCAAGCCAAGGCCATCTTGGAAATGCGTTTACAGAGACTTACAGGTCTGGAACGTGAAAAAATTCAGAAAGAATACGATGAAATTCAAGTACTAATTGCTCGTTTAAACGAGATTTTGGGGAACGAATCTATTCGAATGGGTATTATTAAAGAAGAGCTAGCCGATATTAAAGAGCGCTATGGTGATGACAGAAGATCTGTGATTGAGCATGCTGCGGATGACATGACGGCCGAGGATATGATACCTGATGAAGAAATGGTATTAACCATCTCTCACGAGGGGTATATTAAACGAACTGCACTTAAAGAGTATCGTACGCAAGGTAGAGGTGGAGTTGGCTCTAAAGGGGCTACAACAAAAGATGATGACTTTACAGAACATCTATTTGTAGCTACCAATCATAACTATTTACTCATTTTTACAGAATCTGGTAAAGTGTTCTGGAAAAAAGTATGGCAAATTCCTGAAGGTGGTAAAGCTACCAAGGGCAGAGCTATTCAGAACTTAATTAATATTGAGTCGGGTGATAAAGTGAAGGCTGTAATTGCAGTGAAGAGCTTAGTTGATGAAGATTACATCAATAATAACTTTATCGTAATGTGTACCGAAAATGGTACCATTAAGAAAACAAGTTTAGAGGCCTATTCACGGCCAAGAACAAACGGAATTAACGCAATTAACATTGCAGAAGGCGATCATTTATTAGATGTAAATCTAACAAACGGTAATAATCATATCATTATTGCAAGTACTAAAGGCTTGGCAATACATTTCCACGAATCTGATGTTAGGTCAATGGGAAGAACAGCTACGGGTGTACGTGCTATGCGTATAGATAAAGACGAGCATAAGCTAATTGGCATGGTATGTGTAGCCAGAGAAGATGCTACACTGCTTGTGGTATCGGAAAAAGGTTATGGAAAACGATCCGAAGTAGGAGAGTACCGCATTACCAAACGTGGGGGCAAGGGAGTAAAAGCAATGAATGTTACCGATAAAACAGGTACTTTAGTTGCGATAAAAGAAGTAGTTGATACTGACCAACTTATGATAATAAATAAGAGTGGTATTACCATTAGAATGGAAGTTGAAAATTTACGAGTAATGGGCAGAGCAACACAAGGAGTGAAGCTAATTCGACTAAACGAAAAAGATGAAATTTCATCCATTGCAAAAATTGAACTTATAGAAGGGTTAGAAGAAGATATTGAAGCTCTGGAAAACCCAACTGATGAAAATAATACAAATGAAGAATCAACAAATACAAACGAATAATAAGATGAAAAAGATAATGATGTTGACCATTTTTTTAGGGGCAGTAATGACTGCTTTTGGTCAAGGTAAAAACGTAACAAAAGCAAATGCACTACTTACTAAAGGGGAATTAGCAGAAGCAGCTGAAATGATTGAGCCTGCCATTACGTTTGAAAAAACAATGGAAAAACCTAAAACCTGGTACACCAGAGCTCAAATTTATGATCAAATATCGCAATCAGAAGATGAGGCTTTAAGAAGTAAATACCCAGATGCGCTAAAATTGGCTGCTGAGAGTTACTTAAAAACACGTGAATTAGAGAAAGAAGGAGCTACTTATGACGGTTTGGCTCAGTTAGCTTACGATCAATTATACGGCCGTGCTCTTAATAAAGGGGTAGAAAACTATAATAGTGGAGATTATGCTGCAGCTTATGATCATTTTATGGATGTATCTATAATTAATCCAACAGATACTACTGGCTATTTATACGGTGCAATGATGGCACAGGAAATAGAAAAGTATGACGATGCTTTAATGAATTATGAGAAACTTATTGAGATGGATAAGTATTCTCAAAGTGTACTGAGCAGTGTTGTGTTTATTTATTTAAATCAGAAAGAAGATCCTGAAAATGCACTTAAGTACGTACGATTAGGCCAAAAGAAATTTCCTGAGGAACTAAATTTTCAACGTCAAGAAGTAGATATCCTTATAAAAATGAACAAAATGGATGAGGCAATTGAAGGCCTGAAGGTGGCGATTGAGCAAGACCCTGGAAATGCACTGCTTGTAGGTAATTTGGCTATGCTTTATGATATGACAAAAGATTTAGAGAATGCAGAAGTGTATTATAAAAAAGCGTTAGAACTGGAGCCAGATAGCAGGAATGCCTTAATTAATTTATCTGTACTATACATTAGTAAAGGAGATGCAGTAATGCATAAAGTAAATGAGATGTCTATTAAGGAGTATAATAAAAATATTGATGCAGCTGAAAAAGAATCATTTGCAGAATATAATAATGCTATTCCTTTATTAGAAAGGGTTTTGTCATTGGATGAAAATGATGAGCTGGGACTTCAAAACCTTCAAGCGGTATATGCTAAAATGAAAAATGGCAATAAAGCCACTGAAATATATGAGAAGCGTAAAGCCTTAGGGTACGTTTCAGATGAAGACTAAACAGAGAATATTAAAATAGGATAGGTGGACTTAAGGTTCACCTATTTTATTAAACAAGCTATTTAACATAATATTAATTATAGAACAAAAGTAGTAATTTGCGTAATAGCTCGCTATTTTGCATAATATCAGATATGACGTCTTTAGACTCATATCGGCTGATATTATGTAAAGCAAATTACGGCCACACACAAACCCTTTTGTTGCTATAATGTATATTATGTCTCCGCTGCGCTTCGGGCTTCGCCTAAATACTACCGTAGGAAAATCTACTCCATCTGATCATCCAAAGAAAATCCTCAGTTCAGTCTTTTGCTTCTATAATTAGCCGTTATATTAAATAGCCGCTGCGCCATCGCTGTAGCCCATCATATATTTCAACTTTACTTTTATTAAACAGCTTGGGCGCAAGCGATCGGCCTTTTAGCGCACGAATCCTTCGCTCTGCCATGCCCTAACCAAGCAGCTATTAATAGTTTTTTGCCAACACGCTGTTGCGCTAAGGCGCAATTACCCAACGCAAGCCAAGAGACCCCGATTACAATCGCTTTACAATTGAACCTATGGATATATTAAAATCAATATTGCTAATATCGAATATACAGGTCTTAAGTCGGGGCCACTTGCCGCCATCGCTTTGTTCTAGCAGTCATTCTCACTCTATACCTCATTGCGAGCCTGCCTGCCGGCTAGGCAGGGAACAATCCAGCCGTTTTGCTGATTGAGACGTGGCAATCCCTCCAAACTAACCGTCATTCCTGCGCAGGCAGGAATCTGTTCAATCGTAAAAATAGTATGGTTCACATTATTAACTTGCCTTAATACGTGTTCACTTAGGCCGCTCAAGCATCGTCTTCGCGTAGCCGCTTCGGTAGAGCAAGGCCGCTAGGCTCCCCGATATGTTTCGGGGCAAAAAATCTAGACAAAATAATGCTGCCAACGCATTTGGCCTACGCTCACCTCGCTATTTGCCCTGCCACCGCACCGAGGTGGCTAGGTTTGGTGTTTCTATTTAACATAATGTAAGAATATAGCATTTAGATTAGACTAATTGAGTTAACATATTTGCAAACGAATACTTACTCAATGCAGGAATAGCCTTGACAAATACCTTAATCTCCCAGTTAGATAAGTGTTTAAACCTCTCCCCTTGCTCATTATCAAAAAATATATAATTATCTGGCTCTGAGAGTACTTTAGAAGGTATTAAATGCAAAACAGGCTCCATATCCTTTATAAGTAACACCAATGCAATCCAAAGGTTAACTTTGGGATCTCCTAACTCTTCTTTAAGAATTTTAACGCTCCTCTCCTTTTCTAAATCAATGGGTTGAAAATAAAGCTCATATTGCTTTCCTGTACTTGTTCTTACAATTAAATCAACCTCTTCTCTCCCGTTTTTGTTTGGAAAAACTTCCAACTTGGCTTTTAGTAATTCTAGTTGTACAAATTGGTGGGCGTATTTAGTTAGTATATCCATTATTTATCAACAATAATACTTGACTAATTTTATATTGTAGGATAGGTTTATTTATAAATTCAAATGTTTCGAAAAGTCAGTATATAAATCTCCTTCTAAAATTTCTTTATCTATTTTTCTAAACGCCCTATAGCACTTATCGTGCTTGCCCTTGTTACACTTTTTTAGAGGTATTCCACTTCCGCAATAGCAAGCATCTCTGATAGATAATTTCTCTCCTTTAACCCTTCTATATATCAATTGAGCAATAAGCATGTCAATTTCTAGGTCTAATATATCTCTATAGCTTTCTACAGCTCCCAAAGGTCCATGTGAATATTCTGCTGTTTTGTATTTCTTATTAATTTCAAAATAAGAATTGTTTTGTAAGTACGGGATAACAATATTATTTATAAAAATCAGTAGACTTTTTACTTTTGTTCTTAACAATATCTGTGCTTTCGCTCTAGTAGTAAAACAACAAGAACCAGTATCAGTATAAATATGCCTATCCATTTTCTTAGGAATGCGTTCTCCTGTTTCATAAACAATCGGAAAAGACTTGGGGTATGAATTCAAATCAATAATAAGTTCATAAGAATCATTATCAGAAATAAACAACTCACCTTCTAAGTGATTCTTTTCAGTATCGTAATTAAGCGAAGGGTGATTTAATAAAACATCTTCAATTTCTACATTAATATCCATATGGTTTTGGAATTATTGCTGCAGCACCTAAAGACGATGCTAGCTGATTACTTCTAGCTTCTTCTTTCTTGTCTTCTCCTAAAGGAAAGCGATCACCAAATTGATTGTTTCTTAAATATTCAGAAGCCTTTCTAAAGTTTTTCTCATTATCTGCTCTATCCAAATCACCTAATAAACTAGACAGTGTGTTCAAAAAATTATCTCTTCTAGTATCAGAATAAGCAGCAAAAACATCCTCTCCTTTGGGGGTTGTAGGTCTTAAACATTTAAACCCATTGGTTTTGTTTAGCTCAGTATTTATATTTCTAATGGTTTCTCTAAAAGCCTTATCGTCATTATCGTCTTTAACATGATTGTTAGCGGCTAAAATAGTTAACTCAAAACCACTGGGTAGTTTCAGATTGCTATTATTATCCTCCCTATAGTTTTTCCAGGCCTTTAAGTACCTCACAATTCGTTTAAGCTGAGAGTTGTTGAAATCATTAAACCATTCAACAAATTCTTTGGGATCACTTTCTAACCAACTTTTAGTTTTATGAGCTAATTCAATGGTTCCGTCTTTATAATAAATCGGTAAATCTATATGATGTCCATCGGCAAACACAACCCTAACACAAGTAGTTTTTCTAATAGAATCT
The DNA here is from genome assembly GCA_027067135.1 of Cyclobacteriaceae bacterium. Taxonomy (GTDB): domain Bacteria; phylum Bacteroidota; class Bacteroidia; order Cytophagales; family Cyclobacteriaceae; genus JAKISE01. Next base: position 859 of record JAMOMJ010000301.1, on the reverse strand, counting down.
TTACCCGTATGGTTTTCTACAGAATCGTAAACCCAATCATGCCAAGTATTAATGGATTTCTTGTTGTCTTCATCATCTTTTTCAATAAAATAGACTCCATCGTCTAAATCATATTTAAGCAGCTTCTCCCCATCGTCATCATAAGTAGGAATAGGATTTATTACTGTATTCATACCAAATGATCCTTGCCCTCTAAACTTGGGTTGCAATTCATTTGATTTGTTATCCTTAAACCAATTACGAATTTTTCTACGTAATTCTTTTCTACTCTTTTTTAAGCTCTCTTCTCTAGTTGAGGTAAGCTTAATTTCTTTGTTATATTTAATAAATTCCTTGTGTAAAACTGCCATCTAACTAATTTTAAAATTCGTGATTCAAGTCATCGTTGACCCATTTTAATTCTATAAACTCTCCTTTGGTTTGAAAAGGAGTTCTTTCTGTATAATACCTGCCCGAAAGCGATTTTCTATTTCCATTTTTTATGAATTTGACAATATCAGTTCCATAATGCGGTGCAAACTCCTGATTAGTACTCCCTTCATTTAAATAATTATATATCAATCGATAATGTTGTTCATCCTCCGTTTTTTCCACGTACATCCCTTTGCTTACTGATAATGAGGACTTGGTTCCATCATCTTTAATAGTAAAAGAAGAAACTATAATCCTGCTACCATTCTGACTAATAATCTTTACATGTTTAAGTTCCTTTGAGTGCAACTTTCCGGAGCTATCTCGATATTGAGATTTTAGCAACCCTTGATATCTGCCTGAAAAATCATCAATTCTATACAACCATATAAAAGGCCTATACTTCCATAAGTAAGTTGACATTAACATTATAACAGTACCTACTACT
>JAMOMJ010000300.1 GCA_027067135.1 Cyclobacteriaceae bacterium | reverse complement strand
TCAGATTATTTTTCATAGCATGAAACCCGTGTTATCATGTCTTAATGATAGTCACATTTAAGAATCAAGCAACAGAAGATATATTCAATGGCCAAAATACCAAGGGTGCTAGGAAGTTATGCCCAAAATCGATTTGGCGCGTAGCCTCCAGAAAGCTTGATCAGCTCGATTCAGTTATTGCTGTGGAGGAATTAAAAATTCCTCCGGGTAATCGTCTTGAGCCTCTTTCCGGTGATAGAAAAGGTGAGTTTAGCATTCGTATAAATGGGCAATACCGAGTTTGTTTTAAATGGAGTGAGGCCGGCCCAGTTGATGTAGAAATAACAGATTATCATTAATTTGAGGTAATAATTATGAGAATACCAACCCATAGAGCGCCTACTCATCCAGGTGAAATGTTAAAAGAAGAATTTCTTGTTCCAATGGAAATTACTCAAAGAGAGTTGGCTGATGCTATTCATGTACCGTATCAGCGGGTAAATGAATTAGTAAACCAAAAGAGAGGTGTCACACCAAGCACAGCATTAAGGCTGTCTAAGTTTTTTGGGGTTTCTGCTGACTATTGGTTAAATTTACAAGTGCGTTGGGATTTATATAGGGCGCAAGAGGCTGAAAAATCAGAACTTAAGGCGATTAAAGACTTTCATCATGTACAAAAAATGGCCTAACAAGAGCCATCAACGCGGACAATTTACTGCGTGTTTTTTTGCGCTAAAAAAAGACTAGCACAAAAAAACACGCAGCAAATTTCCGGTTATGGCGGGCGTTAGACCTAAAAGGAGATATTAGTGAACCCTACACTAGATGATATTGCCAGAATCATTGATAACGCATCTGATGAAGGTGATTTAGAAGTAATAGATCAATCTGTTACTGAAATAGGGTTTTTATTAGAGGGTGAGTTATCCCAACTTGAAAGAGCCAGTCTTTATTTTTTTTCAGCCAATTGTTACTCCATGAAAAGAGTTATTGAAGGCAATGTTAATAGTTGGTCTTGGGAAGACAAATATTTAGAAAATGAAATATATTTCCTTAGACTTTCATTGTCTGAATGTAAAAAATTTTCACTGGAAGAAGATAACTCTGATTTGAAGTTCAGAGTTGAAACAAATTTAGCTAACGCATTAAATCACGTAGGTCGCTTTGTTGAAGCAATAGAGTCATGGGATGATGTTATACAAGCATTTCCAAAGTACGCTATGGCTATCGGAAATAGGGGGTATTGCTTATCTTGGTATGCAAGGTATTTATATGATCCTGGGCATCAGACACTATTTTTAAATGAGAGCTATCATCAAATTAGGATGGCGTTGGATATAGGGGTAGAGGATCACGCTGTAGAAGGAATGGCAGACTGCTTTAATCACTTAAGCTCTCTAGCTAACTGGAATGAATTTGAGTTCAATCCAAAAGATGAGCCTAGGGGAAAGTCAAAGGCGGAGCGTGCATATCGTACATGGTGCATTGATAATAGGCTTTTTTTGAATCCACTAAATGATATTTTCGACAGTGATATAGTGGCGAATGACCTTCTAACATTCCCGTCTATTGTAACCCCAGTCGTAGATAGAGAGTCAATATTCCCTGAGGTTTATGGGATTTATAATCAGCTTAAACAGGAGTATGTATCCACCCGTTATATTATGTTTGAGGCAATAGATGAGTCTGAGAGAAATCTTCATTTTTCTGATAAGAGAGTGAAGCTGTACGACATGTTAGATTATCGTAAATATCGTTTATGGATAGAGAAGCTTAAAATGGCATTTCTTGCTGCGTATGCGATTTTTGATAAAATTGCATACTTAGTTAACGAGCATTGGGAATTGTCAGTCAAGCCCCAGAGAATTCAATTTAATACTATATGGAATAAGTCTGGTGATC
>JAMOMJ010000299.1 GCA_027067135.1 Cyclobacteriaceae bacterium | reverse complement strand
CTTTTGAAGAATACCCTCCACGAATGAAAGCTGCAAGTTTTAATTTAGGAGATACTATGGAAAAATTAACTACTCCAAGTAATAATTAATCCTACTCAAATTACATTTTTTAAGACCTAACAAATAACTTTCTTAGGTCTTTTTTTAATATATCTAATATGAAAAAATCAATCTACATTTTATGTGCTGTTCTTTCTGTTGCTTGCAATAATTCAGAAGAAAAAATAGCAAGCAAAGAGCAAGTTACTCAAGAAAATTCAGCGATTGAAATTTTGCCTTCTTGGAATGATAGTAAAACGAAGGAAGCTATTATTAACTACGTAAAAGATGTAAGCAATAAAGACAGTAAAAACTTTATCCCTATTGCTGATCGTATTGCCACTTTTGATAACGATGGAAATTTATGGGCAGAACAACCTGCTTATTTTCAGTTATTTTTTGCCATTGATAGAGTAAAAGCGTTGGCTTCAGAACACCCTGAGTGGCAAACAACTCAACCATTTCAAGCGGTGTTAGAAGACGACATGACAGAATTGATGAAACAAGGTGAACATGGACTAATACAGTTAGTGATGACTACTCATGCAGGAAATACCGTGCAAGAATTTGAAGCCGATGTTCAAGCTTGGATTGCAACAGCAAAACATCCAACAAAAAATGTTACTTATGATAAACTGGTTTACCAACCAATGCTAGAGTTACTCCAGTATTTGCGAGCCAATGATTTTAAAACGTATGTTGTTTCTGGAGGAGGAGTTGATTTTATGAGGGCTTTTGTTTCTGATATTTACGGAATACCTTCCGAACAGATTATTGGATCTCGAATTAAAACACAGTTCGACTATAATGATGGAAACCCTGTAATTAAGCGGCTCCCAGCGTTGGAGTTTATTGATGATAAAGAAGGGAAACCATTGAACATTCAGAAAATAATAGGCAAAAAGCCAATTTTTGCTTCAGGTAACTCTGATGGTGATTTGCAAATGCTACAATGGACAGCGTCTAACTCATATAAAAGTTTTATGTTGTACTTACATCATACCGATTCTGTACGAGAGTGGGCTTACGGCAGAAAGTCGCATATAGGAAGGCTAGACAAAGGACTAGATGAAGCAAATGAAAAAGGCTGGATAGTTATTGATATGGAAAAAGATTGGAAAGTAATTTTTCCTTACGAAATGAATAAATAAAATACACAATGGCAAGGCATCTAAGCATTGACATTTTTAAGGCTAGAACTATTCTATGATCTATTTTAGAAATTACCTTCTTGTGTTTTTTGTAATTAAACCTAGTTTCGTGAAACAGTGGTATAGCTTAGTATTTGTTCTTTTATTCCTTTGTTCTCATAAAGGGGTTACACAAAAAAGTATATCAAAAAAAGAAAACAAGGTTGAAAGAAAGAAGGCTAGAACGGAAGAAAAAGCTGAAAAACTGGCACTCGGTAAATTTATGATAACTCCTTTTGCGGCACCAGGCTATACTCCAGAACTTGGGGGGTTACTGGCGATTGGAGGCCTTGCTAGTTTCAAGACAAAATCTACGGATACGCTCATTCAACGCTCTTCCATCCCGTTTTCCTTTGCTTATACGTCAACAGGAGCAATAGTGGCAAATGCTATTTTATCCTCCTTTTGGTTTAAAGATAAAGTACGTGTATTTGGCGATTTTTGGATTAAGGATATGCCCGATCATTATTGGGGTGTTGGGTATGAAAATGGAGCAACTACTCCGAAATCAGATTCTACTACTGCCTTTAATCGTATGTGGTGGTGGATTAATCCAAGAATTCTTTATCAGGTAAAGGAAAATTATTTTGTTGGGCTCAATATCGATTATAATTATACGCAAGGTAGTAAACCTAGTTATACAGTGGCCAATAACCCACACTACATTCAATTTAATGATAAGCCAATGAACTCCGGTATTGGTTTAATTCTTAGGTACGATTCTCGAGACATACCGGTTGATGCCAGAGAAGGGGTTTATATTGATGGCAGAGCTACCTTTTATAATCAGTCATTCGGAGGTGATAATAATTACCAAATGTACTTTATAGACTACCGGCAGTTTCAAACATTAAAAAGGCTTGGTTCAACTTTGGCCTGGCAGGCGAAAACAAGGATTGGGGTAGGCGAAATTCCGTATGGAGAAATGTCGCAATTAGGCACTCCATTTGACTTAAGAGGATATACCTGGGGTCAATATAGAGATGAGAGCCTATTCTTTTTTTTGGTTGAATACCGGCATACATTTTTAAAAGCTAATAAAACATTAAGCAAACATGGAGCAGTTGTTTGGGCTGGGGCAGGAACTATTTTTAATTGGCAAGCGGTTGAGGACAATGCCAATCGTTGGCTTCCAAATGTTGGCTTAGGTTATCGCTTTGAAGTACAACCAAGAATGAATTTGAGGCTCGACTATGGGTTTGGTAGAGAAAGCTCAGGTTTCTATTTTAATTTTAATCAGGCATTTTAATGATAGGAAAACTATTACTTTTCATTTTATCTATCGGTTTTTTTCTTAGCTGTTCTAATAAAAAATCAGATATTGTTGATTCGGCTTATACTTACAAAAAAAATGAATATGTAGGAGAAGCCGCCTGTATTCAATGCCACCAAGTTGAGTATAATGATTGGAAAGGAAGCCACCATGATTGGGCTATGAAACTGCCCAATGACACCACTGTTTTGGGCGATTTTAATAATGTTTCTTTTAGTGCAGATGGAGAGACCTATTTATTCTATAAAAAGGATTCAACTTATTATGTAAAAACAGGTAGAGAAGGCCAAAAAAAAGAATACAAAATAGCCTACACATTTGGAGTAACTCCTTTGCAACAATACCTTATCAAATTTCCCATTGGGAAATACCAAATATTACGAGCTACCTGGGATACTGAAAAAAAGCAATGGTTTAATCAATATAAAGGGCAACAAATTCCGAATAAGGACTGGTTGCATTGGACACAAGGAGCCCAACGATGGAACACCATGTGTGCCGAATGCCACTCTACTAATTTAAAAAAGAACTATAACTTAGCCAAAGATGAGTTTACCACTACTTATGATAATATTACTGTTAGTTGCGAGGCATGTCATGGCTCGGCCGGGGCGCATCTAAATTGGGCAGCAAAAAAAAAGCCAACAGGCAATTCAATGATTCAAGTGGTTGGAACAACTCAGAAACCTCAACTTAATCAATGTGCGGGCTGCCATGCCAGGCGTGTAAAACTAACAGAAGTAATAAAACCTAATGTGGCCTTCGATGACCAATTTATGCTTCAAACAATTACCTCAGAGTTTTACCACCCTGATGGGCAAATAAAAGAAGAAGATTATGTGTTTGGCTCTTTTGTGCAGAGTAAGATGTATGCACAAGGAGTTGAATGTGCCGATTGCCATAATGTGCATTCCAATAAGTTAAAATTCGAAGGTAATAACCTTTGTATGCAATGCCACGAGCCCAAGTATAATTCAGAGTCGCACCATTTTCATAAAGGAGAAAATGAATCCACCCAATGTGTAAACTGCCATATGGCGGGGGCTGTTTTTATGGGCAATGATTTCCGTAGAGATCATAGTTTTAGAGTGCCACGCCCAGACCAGAGTGTTGAATATAATACACCCAATGCTTGTACTGGTTGCCATAAAGATAAATCAGATACATGGGCATCTGATTGGGTTGTAAAATGGTATGGTACGGAACGACCCGATCACTTTTCCAATCATTTATTAAAAGCTGCCCAACCTCCGTATGACGACCGAACTAGAGAAGAAGTATTGCAGTTTATTAATAATTTGAACTATCCCGCCATCTCCAGAGCAACAGCCTTGGAGTATTACCCATTAAATGATACACAAGAAGATTTTGATATGTTGTTGAAGGCTCTTAAAGATAGCTCTGCACTGGTGAGGTATAATGCATTGGCAAAATTTCAGCGATATCCATTAGATCAAAAAGCGGGGTTTGCTCTTGAGCATATGGATGATGAAACTAAATTGGTGCGAATTGGGTCTGCCCAATTAATTGCTGAACTAGACCTTTCTCAATTGCAGCCAGCACAACGAAATAAAGCACAAACAGCTAGAAATGAATTAGTTGAAATGATGCAATCCAATGCGGATTTCCCTTTGGGCAGGTTGCAACTAGGAGATTATTATTATAAGCAACAAAACACCCAGAGAGCGATAATTGAATATGAAATGGCCTTAAAAATGGACTCTTTATTAACACCTGTTTATACCAATTTGGCCACAGCTTATAGCATTGTTGGTAAAAATAAAAAGGCACTGCAAACTTTAAATACCTTAATTGCCATTGAGCCAACTTATGCTAGAGCATATTATTTACGAGGTCTTTTAAACTATGAAGTTGGAAAATCAGAGTTGGCTATTGATGATTTGAGTACATCCATTAAACTTGATAATTCTAATTACAGGGCTTATTATAATTTGGCTAATTTACATTTTACTGCAGGCCAAATTAAAAAAGCTGAAAGCATTATGATTCTAGGATTGCAGCTTCAACCTCAATCTCAGGAAGGGCTGCAATTGCTAAAATTGATTCAATCAAAAAAATAAAATTCTTCCTATTCAGGCATATTTAATCCCTTTGCCGCAAAGTTCGCTAAGGTTTACGCAAAGTTTGCGATGTTTTTCTTTGCGTTCTTAGCGAGCACATTGCGTGCTTTGCGGTTAATTTTGAAGATATCATTGATTTGAAATAGGTAATGGTTTTAATTTACTTTTTTGGTAAAATTCAAAATGTTTATGAATAGTTCAGGCTAAATTATTAACACTCAGCCATTGTTAAAAAGTTGTGGATAAGAAATGAATTTTTGTGAATAAGTAATTTTAAAATTCGCTGCTCACCGCAAACGAAAATCTTACTTTTGGTCGTTGATTTAGTAGAATAACCTAACCTGATAAACTTAATGGATAAAAGTAGTACGCCTCTTCGCCTTGGCTATAAATCTGAAAACTTACAATCGCAAATTGGGGAAAGTTTAGGAAAAGTGCCACCACAGGCATTAGAACTAGAAGAAGCAGTACTTGGTGCATTAATGTTAGAGAAAGATGCCCTTTCGGCAATAGCCGATATTCTTAAACCAGAAGCCTTTTATAAAGATGGACATAGAGTAATTTATGAGGCTATTCTCTTTTTATTCAACGATTCCCAACCCGTAGATTTACTTACAGTTACAGCCCAGCTACGAAAAGATGGAACATTGGAAACTGCTGGTGGAGCTTATGCGGTTACGGCACTTACAACCAAAGTTAACTCTGCGGCCAACGTAGAATATCACTGTCGTATTATTATAGAGATGGCCATTAAGCGAGAGCTTATACGGGTGTCTGGTGAAATTCAAACAAAAGCATTCGAAGAAACAACCGATGTGTTTGATTTACTGGATCAAACCGAAGGAGCTTTATTTGACATCTCCGAACAAAATATCCGTAAAAACTACTCGGATATGAAGTCCATTATGTCGGAGGCCTTAACGGAATTAGAAGCACGTCAAAAGCATAAAGATGGGTTAACTGGAGTGCCTTCTGGATTCTCTGCCTTAGACCGTGTTACTTCGGGTTGGCAAAAATCCGATTTAGTGATTATAGCTGCTCGTCCTGGTATGGGTAAAACGGCTTTTGTGGTTTCTGCCATGCGTAATGCTGCTGTTGACTTTGGCAAACCTGTAGCAATCTTCTCGCTGGAAATGTCCTCGGTGCAATTGGTAAACAGGCTTATCAGTGCAGAAGCAGAATTAGACAGTGAAAAGATTAAAAAAGGCTCCTTAGCTGATTATGAATGGCAACAACTGTTACATAAAACAGAAAAATTAAGTAACGCTCCCATTTATATTGATGATACTCCTGCACTTACTATTTTGGAATTGAGAGCAAAATGTAGAAGGCTAAAAGCGCAAAACGATATTCAGTTAATTATTATTGATTACCTCCAATTAATGAGTGCCGATGCTCGTGGAGGTGGGGGAAACCGTGAACAAGAAATAGGTATGATTTCGCGTGCGCTTAAAGGCATAGCCAAGGAATTATCCGTTCCTGTAATTGCACTTTCTCAACTAAGTAGAGCCGTTGAAACCAGGGGTGGAGATAAACGACCTCAACTGTCAGATTTGAGGGAATCAGGTTCGATTGAGCAGGATGCAGATATGGTAATGTTTTTATACCGACCCGAGTATTACGGTTTAACCGAAGATTCAGAAGGATTACCTACTACTGGCATGGGGGAGGTAATTATTGCCAAGCATAGAAATGGATCACTTGAGAATGTGAAACTTAAATTCATTGGTAAGTTTACCAAGTTTGCAGATATGAATTTTTCAGATGACGCTGGGTTTAATGCTGGCTCATTTCCTTCAGATGCTGGTTCTGGCTTTACCAATACCGTAACCTTGCAAAGTGGCCTCAACACAGCCGAGGATGATCTTGGATCTCCAGAAGATGATGAGCCAGCTCCATTTTAGCGGTAGTTATTAGTTAAGAGTTATTAGTTATCAGTAAATTGCAATCCCAATAACTATTAACTTAATAACTGATTTCCAAGAAAGTATGAAAGCACTCGTTATACAATCCGATTTATCCTTTAAAATTCAGGAAAAGGATATTCCAACTCCACAAGAAGGCGAAGCACTAATTAAAATTACGGCTGCCAGCTTAAACCGAAGAGATCAGTGGATTAGAGAAGGAAAATACCCAAGTATTATTCCTGGTGTAACCGTTGGCTCCGATGGGGTAGGAGAAGTGATAGAAGTAGGAGGGCAAGTTGAATCTCCCTGGATCGGGAAAAAAGTACTTATCAATCCAAATAATAATTGGGGAGATGATGATGAAGCCCAGCAAGATGGCTATCATGTGCTTGGCCTCCCCAAAGATGGTGCGCTTGCAGAATATGTGGTAGCCAACCTTGACCGACTTGTAGAAAAACCAAAGCATCTTACAGATCCGGAAGCAGGAGCAATTCCATTATCTGCCTTAACCGCCTACAGAGCTTGTTTTACAAAAGGGGGCGTTCAAAAAGGAGCTAAAGTGCTTATTTCTGGCTTTGGTGGAGGTGTTGCGCAAATGGCTGCATTATTCTCCATTACCGTTGGTGCCGATGTATATGTAACTTCGAGCAATAAAGACAATATTAAATTAGCCAAAGAAAAAGGAGCTAGAGAAGGGTTCGACTACACAGTGAAAGACTGGTACAAGAACGTTAAACGAAGACACGGAGGTTTTGATGTTATTATAGATAGTGCAGGAGGAAACCAGTTTGGGCAATTGATTAAACTTCTTAATCCCAAAGGTCGATTGGTGTTTTACGGGGCAACCAATGGCTTGCCAAATACCATCGATTTATATTCTATGTTTTGGCGTCAACTTTCGGTGGTAGGAACTACTATGGGCAACGATAAAGAATTTGTGCGGATGGTTGAGTTTGTAAAATCGTTTCATATCATTCCAATTGTGGGCAGTATTCGTCCTTTTGATGAAGTAATTGTTGCTTTAGACGATATGAAAAAAGGAGGCACCATGGGTAAATCGGTACTTACATTTTAATCAAAAATTATAAAGTGATAGAATTTAGGTTGTCAATTGTGTTGAAAAAATATAAAATAGAGCGCCATACCCACGAAAGAGGGAATCCCTTATTAATTAGCACAGATTCCTGCGAAGGCAGGAATGACGATTGGATTAAGGATATTAAATGACCAACCTTTCCCTTACATATTCTTTCTGGTGGATATTTGTCTGCATTATTGTAGGTGGAGGATATGCTTGGGTTCAATATTCGAAGAAAGCTCCTTGGTCAATTCAACTCAACTACGGGTTGGCAGGTTTACGGTGGTTACTTGTTTCTCTGGTTTGTTTCTTACTGCTCGAACCTTATCTAAATACCATTCAAAATCAATTTCAAAAGCCACTTTTTATTATAGCAGTTGACAATTCGACCTCAGTAGTCTCAAGCAAATCGAGTTTTAACGTTGATATAAGAAAAGCATTGAGCCAAGTAGAGGAAAAACTTATGAACCAAGGGTATGACGTTTCTGTGGTTGGGCTTGAGGGTAACCCTGTTGGAGAGATTGATTCTTTGACATTTAATCGAAATACGACTGATTTATCGTATCAGTTGAACAGCATTAAAAGAGATTATGATAATTATAATGTAGGAGGAATAGTCCTCTTTTCAGATGGAATTTTTAATCAAGGGTATTCTCCATTAGCCATTCCTACTAAGTTTCCAGTTTACACAGTTGGCATAGGAGATACCTCTACCATTAAGGATTTGGCCATTACTAAGGTGGTTCATAATGCCACCGTATTTGAAGGCAATAGTTTAATGCTAGAAATTCACTCCTTAAATACTGGGTTTGAAAGCGTATCTACAGAATTGAGAATCAGAAGTAGAGGCAAGTTGCTTTCTAGTAAAAAAATGATTTTTGTTGCAAATCAACTTTTAGATAAAACCATTATTTCTATTCCTATTACAGGCAGTGGCAAACATTCGTTAACGGTGGAGTTAGCCCCAGTTGAAGAGGAATTTACCTCGGTAAATAACACCCAAACCATTTATTTTGATGTAATTGATGCCCAAAAGAAAATTCTGATTATCGCTTCTGCACCTCACCCTGATATAAAGGCACTAAAATCTTCTATTGAAAAGAACGAATACTATCACGTAGAGTTAGCCTATGATTTGCCGAGAACCTTAGATTACGATTTAATCATTGCGCATCAATACCCCAGTGCTAAAACGAGTAGCCAAGACAAGGAGAAGTTTATTAACTCAGAGGTTGCAAAATGGTTGATTATTGGAGAAAGTAACGATGTAAGGTTTTTGCAAACCAATGTATCTTTTGCCGTTTCTAGTTCAGGTTTTAGCAAGTCGGATCTTGTGAGGCCTCTAGTTAATACCAGTTTTGATCAGTTTAATATGAGTGATGGGTTTGTAAGCTGGGCTTCGGATTTACCTCCTATAACCACTCCTTATGGTGTAAATTATAATAATCCGGCAGCTAAGGTGTTTTTTAACCAGCAAATAGGAAGTGTAGCTACCCAAAAACCTCTTTTGTTTTTCTCTAAGTTTAAGGAGTCGAGTTTGGGCGTGTTATTGGGCACAAATAGTTGGAAATGGAAATTGGATGAGTACCGATTAAGTCAATCGCATCAATATTATGACGAACTTATTTCTAAAACAG
>JAMOMJ010000298.1 GCA_027067135.1 Cyclobacteriaceae bacterium | reverse complement strand
AATTCCAAAAGAATTTATTCCTTCCATCGAAAAAGGATTTAAACAAGCAATGACAAATGGCTCATTGGCTGGTTTCCCTGTCGATTCTTTATATGTTAAGTTATACCACGGTTCTTTCCACGATGTGGATTCAGATGCGTTATCATTTGAACTAGCTGCTCGTATTGGATTTAAGCAGGCCTCGAAACAAGCAGGTCCTCAATTATTAGAACCAATTATGGGTGTAGAAGTAGTTACGCCAGAAGAATATACAGGCCCTGTTAATGGAGATTTGAATAAGCGTAGAGGTATAATGAAAGGAATGGATTCTAAAGGTGGTGCTCAAATCCTTAAAGCGGATGTGCCATTATCAGAATTGTTTGGTTATGTTACTGCCCTAAGAACAATTACTTCGGGTAGAGCATCAGCTTCACTTACATTCTCACATTACGATCCTGTACCTAAGCACTTGGCCGAAAAAATCATTGAAGAAGTTAAAGGAGTAAAACAATAAGTTATGAACCAGAAGATTAGAATAAAACTAAAGTCTTACGATCATAACTTGGTTGATAAGTCATCTGAAAAGATTGTACGTGCAGTAAAAGCAACTGGTGCTGTAGTAAATGGTCCAATTCCATTACCAACGGTAAAAGAGAAATTTACAGTACTTAAATCGCCACACGTAAACAAAAAGGCACGTGAGCAATTCCAACTGTGTACTTATAAGCGTTTGCTAGATATTTTTTCTGCAAGCTCTAAAACAGTTGATGCGCTTATGAAAATTGAGCTGCCTAGTGGGGTTGACGTTGAAATCAAGGTCTGATAAGTAGAAACATGGTATAAAGAAGAGCCGATTTAAAGTTGGTTCTTCTTTTTGTTTATCCTTCGTAGAGTAGAGTTTTGAAGAAGGGTTTCAATGTGTAATAAATATTTATTGCACCTCTTGGAAAGAAAATTTTAATTGCTATCTTTGCAGTCCCTTAGCGGAAAGGGGCCAAGAGTGGCTTTACCTTAAGGGGCAAATTAATTAAAAAAAATGTCTGGTATAATAGGAAGAAAGATCGGAATGACTAGCCTTTATGGTGCCGATGGAAAGAACATTCCATGCACAGTTATTGAAGCTGGTCCTTGTGTGGTAACACAAGTTAAAAATACGGAGACTGACGGCTATACGGCTGTTCAACTATCTTACGGAGAGCGTAAAGAAAAAAACACCCCAAAAGCATTAAAAGGTCATTTTGATAAAGCCCAAACAACTCCTAAGCAACACGTTGTTGAGTTTAGAGATTTTAGAGTTGAGTTTGAAGGCGGAGTTCAATTAGGCCAAGAAGTAAAAGTAGAAGATGTATTTGCTGAAGGTGATTTTGTAGATGCTTCTGCTAATGCAAAAGGTAAGGGTTTTCAAGGGGTTGTAAAACGACATAATTTTGCAGGAGTTGGCCAAGCAACACACGGTCAGCATAACAGGTTAAGAGCACCAGGTTCTATTGGTGGAGCATCTTACCCTGCTCGTGTATTTAAAGGAATGAGAATGGCGGGTAGAATGGGTGGCAAAAAAGCTACTATTACTAACCTTCAAATTCTTAAAATTATGCCTGAAAAAAACTTGATAGTTATTAATGGTTCTATTCCAGGGCCTAAAAATTCAACTGTAGTATTAGCGAAGTAGGCCATGAATGTTGAAGTAGTAAAAATAAACGGACAAGATGCAGGTAGAAAGGTGAGCCTTTCTAAAGATATTTTTGGCGTAGAGCCAAACGATCATGCAATCTACTTAGATGTAAAGCAATATTTGGCTAACCAACGTCAAGGAACGCATAAATCTAAAGAAAGGGCAGATGTTGCGGGATCTACTCGTAAAATCAAAAAACAAAAAGGAACTGGTACTGCTCGTGCGGGTAGTATTAAATCACCTGTATTTAGAGGTGGTGGTCGTGTTTTTGGCCCTAAGCCAAGAGACTATTCTTTTAAATTGAATAAAAAGCTTAAAGTTGTAGCTCGTAAATCAGCTCTGGCTTATAAAGCTAAAGAAAAAGCAATCTCAGTTATCGAGGATTTTTCATTCGATGCTCCAAAGACAAAAAGCTACTTAGCTATGTTAGGAGACTTAAAAATGAATGATAAAAAAACATTATTTGTACTACCTAGTGCAGATTTAAATGTTGTTCTTTCTGGTAGAAACATTAAAAATACTAAAGTAACTACTGCTGAGCAGTTAAATACTTATGATGTACTAAATGCAGATACCTTAATAATAGCTGAAGGTTCAATTGAGAAAATCGAAAAAACTTTATTGTCATGAGTGCTATTTTAAAGAAACCAATAATCACTGAAAAAGTGTCGGCTCAAAACGAGTCAGGTAAATATGGCTTTGTGGTAGATATTAATGCCAATAAAGTAGAGATAAAGAAAGCGGTAGAGAAAATGTACGGTGTAACCGTAGCCGATGTTAACACAATGCGTTATGGTGGTAAATCTAAATCTAGGTTTACTAAGCAACGAGTGGTGTCTGGCAGAACTGCAGCTTATAAAAAAGCAATTATTACTGTTGCCGATGGAGAAGTTATTGATTTCTACAGCGGTATTTAATTAGAAGAAAGATGGCAGTAAAAAAATTAAGACCGATAACCCCAGGACAACGTTTTAGAGTGGCTCCTATGTTTGATGAAATTACTTCATCAACTCCAGAGAAGTCATTACTTGTAACGTCTAAAAGATCTGGTGGTAGAAACAATACTGGTAAAATGACAATCCGTAATATTGGCGGTGGTCATAAAAAGAAAATCAGAATTGTTGATTTTAAAAGAAATAAATTTGGTGTTCCTGCAACTATCAAATCTATCGAGTACGATCCATCAAGATCGGCAAGGGTAGCTTTAGCAGTTTATGCAGATGGTACTAAAACGTATATCATTGCTCCGGAAGGACTTGAGGTAGGACAAAAAATAGTTTCAGGTAAGGATATTGCTCCTGAAATTGGAAATGCTTTATACTTATCTGATATTCCTTTAGGTACAATAATTCATAATATTGAATTAAAACCTGGTAAAGGAGCAGCCATGTCAAGAAGTGCTGGGTCTTATGCACAGCTATTGGCAAGAGATGGTAAATATGCTACTCTTAAATTGCCTTCTGGCGAAATGAGAATGGTATTGGTTACTTGTTTAGCTACTATCGGATCGGTTGGAAACTCAGACCATATGAATGTTCGACTTGGTAAAGCAGGTAGAAACAGATGGTTAGGTAGAAGACCAAGAGTAAGAGGTGTTGCAATGAACCCTGTCGATCACCCAATGGGTGGTGGTGAAGGTCGTTCATCTGGTGGACACCCAAGATCTAGAACTGGTGTTTTAGCCAAAGGGTTTAAAACTAGATCTAAGAAAAAATATTCTAATAGGTTTATAATTACTAAGAGAAAATAATGGCAAGATCGTTAAAAAAAGGGCCATATATCGATTTTAGACTTGAAAACAAAGTCGATAAAATGAGCGAGTCTGGTAAAAAATCTGTCATTAAAACTTGGTCGAGAAGATCAATGATTTCGCCAGATTTTGTTGGATATACATTTGCTGTGCATAACGGCAATAAATTTATCCCTGTTTATGTTACTGAAAATATGGTAGGTCATAAACTAGGTGAATTTGCTCCAACTAGGAATTATAGAGGTCATGTTGGTAAAAAAGATAAAGGTAGAAGGTAAGTATTATGGAGGCTATAGCTAAATTAAATAACGTACCTACTTCACCAAGAAAAATGCGTTTGGTTGCCGACCTTGTAAGAGGAGAGCGTGTAAATAATGCATTGAGTATTTTGAAGTTTGAGCCAAGAGTTGGTGCTGCTAAATTGGAGAAACTCCTGTTAAGTGCAATTGCTAACTGGCAAAATAAAAACGAAGATGTTCAATTAGAGGAAGCAGATCTTTTTATTAAAGAGATTAAAGTGGATAGCGGTAAAATGCTTAAGCGTTTACGCCCTGCCCCTCAAGGAAGAGCTCATCGAATTAGAAAGCGTTCTAACCACGTAACATTAGTGGTTGATAGCTTAAACGAAGTGGTTGCAGAAGCAGCTGAGTCTAACGAATCTGATAATAAGAAATAGCATGGGACAAAAAGTTAACCCTGTAGGATTAAGATTAGGTATTGTACGTGGTTGGGACTCTAACTGGTACGGTGGAGATACCTTCGCTGATAAACTAGTAGAGGATCAAAAGATTCGTAAATATGTTTATGCACGTATCCCTAAAGGAAATATCTCAAAAATCATAATTGAGAGAACTATCAAAAGAGTAACCCTAACAATTCACACGGCTCGTCCTGGTGTTGTTATTGGCAAAGGTGGTTCAGAAGTTGATCGTATTAAAGAAGAGCTTAAAAAGCTTATCAACAAAGACGTTCAAATTAATATTTTCGAAATCAAACGTCCTGAGTTAGATGCTAAATTAGTTGGTGAGTCTATCGCTCAACAATTAAAAGCAAGAATTTCTTTCCGAAGAGCAATGAAACAAGCGATTGCCTCTGCAATGCGAGTTGGAGCCCAAGGAATTAAAATAAAAGTTTCTGGCCGAGTTGGTGGTGCTGAAATGGCTCGTTCTGAGCAGTATAAAGATGGACGTATTCCACTTCATACTTTAAGAGCTGACATTGATTATGCCCTTTCAGAATCAAATACTATTTACGGAATCATTGGAATCAAAGTATGGATTTTCAAAGGTGAAGTATATGGTAAGCGTGACCTTTCTCCTAATATAGGAGCAGGAAACCAAGGTGGTAAACGAGGTGGTGGCCGTAGAGGTGGCAACGATCGTAGAGAAGGTGGAGCACCTAACAGAAGAAATAGAAATTAATTTGCCTGCAAGCCGTAGTAGCGGACGTAGGATTGGTTACTACTTTAAAGTAGGAAAAGTATAAAAAAATGTTACAGCCAAAAAGAACGAAATTTAGAAAGAAGCAGAAGGGTAGGATTAAAGGCCTGGCTTCTCGTGGACATAGAATAGCCTTTGGAGCTTTTGCAATTAAAGCACTAGAAGCAGGTTGGATTACAAGTCGCCAAATTGAGGCTGCTCGTATTGCGATGACTAGAGCTATGAAACGTCAAGGTCAGGTATGGATTCGTATTTTTCCAGACAAGCCTATCACAAAAAAGCCAGCTGAAGTAAGGATGGGTAAGGGTAAAGGAGCTCCAGAATATTGGGTAGCTGTTGTTAGACCTGGCACTATTATGTTCGAAGCTGGTGGTGTTGATAGAGAAACTGCTAAAGAAGCCATGAGATTAGCTCAACAAAAGCTTCCTATGGCAACTAAGTTTTCTGTTCGTAATGATTATTTAGAGGAATAGAGCATGAAAAATTCAGAAATTAAGGCCTTATCGGTCGAAGAAATTAAACAAAAGCTGATTGGCGAGCGTGAAGTAATGCAGAAATTAAAATTTGCACATGCTATTTCACCTATTGAGAACCCTACTAAAATTACGGTTACTCGCAAATTAATTGCCAGATTAGAAACTGCTTTGACTGCAAAAACACTTGAGAACTAATACGATGGAATCAAGAAATTTAAGAAAAGAAAGAACAGGGGTTGTTATTAGCAATAAGATGGATAAAACCGTAACAATTGCTGTACACCGTAAGGTAAAGCACCCTCTATATGGTAAATTCATTAAGAAGACTACCAAATTTTCTGTTCACGATGAGAAAAATGATTGTGGTATCGGTGATACTGTAAAAATTATGGAAACTCGTCCGTTGAGCAAGAATAAACGATGGAGATTAGTTGAAATAATCGAGAGGGCTAAATAATAATGATACAACAAGAATCACGACTTAGCGTAGCAGATAACAGTGGAGCAAAGGAAGTTCTTTGTATCCGAGTTCTGGGCGGTACCGGTAAAAGATATGCTTCGGTAGGAGACAAAATTATTGTAACAGTTAAATCTGCAATGTCTTCTAGTAGCCTTAAAAAAGGTACTGTATCAAGAGCTGTTATTGTAAGAACTAAAAAGGAAGTAAGAAGAAAAGACGGATCTTATATTCGTTTTGAAGACAATGCTGCTGTGTTGCTTACTCCAAACGATGAGCCAAGAGGCACTCGTATTTTTGGCCCTGTGGCTAGAGAATTGCGTGAAAAGCAATTTATGAAAATTGTTTCATTGGCACCTGAAGTACTGTAACAATGGAGAGAAAAAGTAATAAACAACCAAAATTGCATGTTAAAAAAGGCGATACTGTAAAAGTAATTGCTGGTAATGCAAATGGTAAAACAGGCGTTGTGCTTGAAGTTATTGCCTCAAAAAGAAGGGTAATTGTAGAAGGAATTAATGTGGTTACAAAACACATTAAGCCATCTGCTGCTAGCCCAGAAGGTGGAATAACTAAAACAGAAGCTGCAATTCACATAAGCAATGTAATGTTGGTGGATGGCTCAACTGGTGATGCTACTAGAACAGGTAGAAAATTAGTTGACGGCAAATTAGTAAGATTTTCTAAAAAAACTGGAGACGTTGTATAATGGCTAATCCTAGACTAAAAGACAAATACCTTAAGGACATTGTGCCTGCCTTAAAAGACAAGTTTCAATACAAGTCAACTATGCAAGTGCCTAAACTTGAGAAAATTAGTATCAATAAAGGTATTGGTGCTGCTGTAGCCGATAAGAAATTAATCGATGCAGGAGTAGAAGAATTAACAACTATATCTGGACAAAAAGCAGTTCAGACTTTAGCAAAAAATGCAATCTCTAACTTTAAGTTAAGAGAAGAGATGCCAATTGGAGCTAGAGTTACACTTCGTGGAAGTCAGATGTACGAATTTCTTGATCGTTTAATGACTGTTGCCTTACCAAGGGTACGAGATTTTAGAGGAATTAATGAAAAAGGATTTGACGGAAGAGGTAATTATACTCTTGGAGTTAAAGAGCAAATCATTTTTCCTGAAATCAGCATCGATAAAATCAATAAGATTAGTGGCATGAACATAACCATTGTTACTTCTGCTAATACTGATGAAGAAGGATACGAATTGTTGAAGGCATTTGGTATGCCTTTTAAAAATAAAAACGCTAACTCTAACTAAGAAATGGCAAGAGAATCAATTAAAGCGCGCGAAAGAAAAAGAGAAAAACTAGTTGCTCGTTATGCTGAAAAGCGTAAAGCTTTGAAAGAAGCTGGTGACTACGTTGGACTTGATAAATTACCAAGGAATTCGTCAAGAGTTAGACTGCATAACAGATGTAGAATGACGGGTAGGCCTAAGGGGTATATGAGAAAGTTTGGTATCTCAAGAGTAACCTTTAGAGAAATGGCCAGCCAAGGAAAAATTCCAGGAGTAACTAAAGCAAGCTGGTAATAAATTTCAAAGGTTAAAATTAACTTTTGAATATTAAAAAATAACTTGTATTTTTGCAACCCGTTTCAAAATCGGGGAGTGAATTTAAGTAGAATAGAAATGACTGATCCAATAGCAGATTACTTAACAAGGCTTAGAAATGCGATTAAAGCCAACAAAAGAATTGTTGACATTCCTTCTTCAAAATTGAAGAGAGAAATGACAATGGTTTTGCATGCAAACGGGTTTATACAGAGCTATAAATTTGAAGAGGATGTTAATACCCAAGGGCAAATTAAGATCGCTTTAAAATACAACCCTAGCACTAAACAAAGTGCAATTGTTAGCTTAGAAAGAATAAGCAAGCCTGGCTTGAGAAAGTATGCAAACACTGATACCATGCCTAGAGTTCTTAATGGGTTAGGAATCGCCATTCTTTCAACATCGAAAGGGATTATGACTAACAAAGAAGCTGTGAGGCAAAATGTTGGTGGAGAAGTATTGTGTAACGTATATTAATACAAAAGACAAATGTCGAGAATAGGTAATAAGCCAATTAGCATCCCTGACGGAGTAACACTTTCTGTTGCAGGAAACGTAGTTACATTTAAGGGACCTAAAGGGGAGTTTTCTCAGGAGATTGATGCTGAGTTTAAACTTGAAGAAAATGAGGGTTCGATACTTCTAAAACGTCCAACTGAACAAAAAAGACATAGAGCCTTACATGGTCTTTATAGATCTTTACTAAACAATGCAGTGGTTGGTGTTTCGGAAGGATATAAGAAAGAGTTAGAGCTTATTGGCGTTGGTTATAGAGCCAATGTGCAAGGCAATTTACTTGACCTTACATTAGGTTATTCTCATAACATTATATTTCA
Organism: Cyclobacteriaceae bacterium; assembly: GCA_027067135.1. Classification (GTDB taxonomy): domain Bacteria; phylum Bacteroidota; class Bacteroidia; order Cytophagales; family Cyclobacteriaceae; genus JAKISE01. The sequence continues at coordinate 1,058 of JAMOMJ010000298.1, read as the reverse complement.
AATTCCAAGCGAGGTTAAGGTTAGTGCCGAAAGTGCTAAAGGAAAAGCTCCAACAGTGGTTCTTGAAAGTAATGATAAACAATTAATTGGGCAGGTAGCTGCTAAATTAAGGTCGCTTAGAAAAGTTGAACCTTATAAAGGTAAGGGTATCAAATTTGTAGGTGAGGTTATTAGAAGAAAAGCAGGTAAAACTGCCGCTAAATAATTGACAAGATGAAATTAACGAAGTCAAATAGAAGATTAAGAATACGTAGAGGTATCCGAAATAAAATAGTCGGAACTTCTGAACGTCCAAGACTTGCCGTATTTAAAAGCAATAAAGCTGTCTATGCTCAATTAGTAGATGATTCAAAAGGTCATACAGTTGCTGCGGCTAACTCTATTGAGTTAGGATCAACAGCAAGCAATATAGAAAATGCAAAACAAGTAGGAGCTAAATTGGCAGAACGTGCCAAGGCTGCTGGTATTGCAAGCGTGTTGTTTGATAGAAGTGGTTATCAGTACCACGGAAAAGTTAAAGCATTGGCTGATGGCGCTCGTGAGGGTGGCCTTAAATTTTAAATAATTATGTCGCAAAATAATATTAGAGCAATAAAAGCCAGTGAAATTGACCTTCAGGAAAAGGTTGTTTCTATCAACCGTGTTGCCAAGGTTGTAAAAGGGGGTAGAAGATTTAGCTTTTCGGCTATTATAGTAGTTGGTGATGGTAAAGGTGTTGTAGGATATGGATTAGGTAAAGCTAATGAAGTGGTGGATGCCATTGCAAAAGGAGTTGATGATGCTAAGAAAAACTTGGTTAAAGTTCCTTTGTTTAGAAATACAGTACCTCACGATGCTATTGGTAAATACAGTGGTGGTTTGGTATTATTAAAGCCTGCTTCTCCTGGTACAGGAGTAATTGCTGGTGGTGCTATGAGAGCAGTACTTGAAAGTGCTGGTGTTAAAGATGTATTAGCAAAGTCTAAAGGATCTTCAAACCCTCATAACGTGGTTAAAGCAACTTTTGATGCATTAATGCAAATGAGAGATGCTTACACGGTAGCACAACAAAGAGGAGT
>JAMOMJ010000297.1 GCA_027067135.1 Cyclobacteriaceae bacterium | reverse complement strand
AGGAGCTTTGCAAGACAACGACCGAGCACTTATTGTAGGTAGAAGGTCATTTGGAAAAGGGTTAGTTCAGCTACCAATAACGTTAACCGATGGTTCTGAATTGAGGTTAACCATTGCGCGTTATTATACCCCATCAGGTAGGAGCATTCAAAAATCATATCAAAATGGAAATAAAGAATACGCACACGATATTACAACTAGGTTTTCTAATGGAGAGTTCTATTCAGCCGATAGCATTCGTATGATCGATTCATTGGCATACAAAACTGTTGGAGGTAGAATAGTATATGGTGGTGGAGGCATTATGCCCGATTATTTTGTTCCACTAGATACAGTTTCTGCAGGAAGCCTATATAGAAAACTCTTAGCAGGAGGAGTTCTTAGGTTAGCGGCACTTAATTATGTGGTTCAATTTAAAGAAAAATTATTGAAAGCTACAGTGGAGCAATTTGAAGAAAACCATATCTCACAACTTAATTTAAAATCATCTATTAAAAATTTGTGTGAAACGATGGAAATTTCTTTTAATGATGACGAATATGAAGCATCTAGCAAATGGATTACAGGGTATTGTAAAGCAGAAATTGCTAGACTTGTTTGGGGTGGTAATGCTTATTATAAATTAATGAACCCTATAAATAATAAAGCCTATCAAAAATCCTTAACTTTATTTGAGGAAGCTACTGCATTGAATCAAAAATAATTACACCCATTACTGTCATGTCGAACCGAAGAAATTTTTTAAAAAAATCAGTCTTGTTTACTTCCATTTTTGGAATGGCGCCTTGGGCTTCAAGTTTAGCCAAGGAGAACATTTATTCTCCAACGGGTAAGGCAACAATTATCTCTACTTGGAATCACGGAATACAGGCCAACGAAGCTGCTTGGGAAAAATTGAGAAATGGAGGAGCGTCTATTGATGCTGTTGAAGTCGGTGTACGAGTTCCAGAATCGGATCCCAATAATACTTCGGTTGGCTTGGGAGGCATGCCCGATAGAGATGGGCACGTAACCTTAGATGCTTGCATTATGGATCCTACGGGTAACTGTGGTTCGGTGGCAGGGTTGGAGCATGTTGAGAACCCAATAAGTGTGGCTCGTAAAGTAATGACAGAAACTCCACATGTTTTATTGGTGGGCGAAGGCGCTTTGATGTTTGCTGAAGAACAGGGGTTTAAACGAACTAATCTGCTTACTGAGAGTTCTAAAAAAGCGTGGAAGGAGTGGCAAAAAAAATCTGAGTACAAACCAATAATTAATATTGAAAACCACGATACTATTGGCTTATTAGCACAAGATGAAAACGGAGATATTTCTGGAGCTTGTACTACTAGTGGGCTCGCTTTTAAAATGCGAGGTCGGGTAGGAGATTCTCCTATTATTGGAGCTGGTTTATTTGTAGATAATGAAATAGGAGGGGCAACCTCTACCGGAATGGGTGAAGCCATCATAAAAGTAGCAGGTAGCCATTTAATAGTAGAGCTTATGCGCCAAGGGTATGAACCAGAGGAAGCTTGCAAAGCTGCGGTTGAGCGTGTTATTAAAAAAGAACCTAATTATAGAAACCTGCAAGTTGGCTTTCTTGCCTTACGAAAAGATGGATCAACTGGGGGTTATGCTATCCACAAAGGGTTTAATTATGCACTTATGACCTCTGCTACCAGCAATATATTAATTGATGCCAAGTTTAAAGTGTAATCGTCAATCCAATGTCGTTTAGTTAAGCCAAGAACGTCATTCTGAGCACTCCGTGCAAAGAATCTCATTTACTTACCTATATCCTAATATCCGCAAGACCTGACAGGTTTTTGTTGATAATCACTAAGTTATAGCCATTTTCGGATCACTTAATTGGGTGAAACCTGTCAGGTCTAATCGGCTACAAATCAGAAGATTACAAATATGGT
>JAMOMJ010000296.1 GCA_027067135.1 Cyclobacteriaceae bacterium | reverse complement strand
AGCCGCATGCAGGGTGTTGTGGGGGCCGGGGGTTAGAGACCCTTGGCTACCCGATTATACGTTTTTTAGCCACGACAATGCTCTATTGGTACAGTACAACCTATATGTGACCATGAACCATTAACCCATGCATGAATAGAATTTGAAACCAACACCTTTGTGCCTTGCCAATTACTACCTGACGGGAGCTTATGTTGAAGTAATAACTTGCTGACAGGCTCATATTTTTGTGAATAGATTCTTGCCAAGCGAATACGATTTTTACGGGCAACATACATTGATGGGGGTGCATCGTCACCCCATGACATGATGCCAGGTATTTTTGCATTGTGATGCTCGATTATTATTGAGCGTACTAATGCGCTTTTTAGTTCAGATTTTGACATTATCCCTAATGGCTTCATTTGTTTTTAATCTTTTGACGTATAACGTTTGATGTTAATGGGTTGGCCAGCACTGACTTAAAACAGTGTGCCACCCTAAAATTGCACACTCATATTAAAAACACACGCGGTAGGCCGATCCCGATTTAACGACTTGTGTACGCCCTGTATTACACCGCAAGTACAACAAAACCCATATTCTTCACTAACCACATTACCTGGACAATCTTCCTCCAGGCAGTTCATTCTTTCAATAGGGTGCAGCGAATCACAAACAAAGCAAAATAGATTTTCTGAATTTGGTTCATTAGGCCTTAATACTGCATACCTAGGCTCTATAGATTCGTATTTGTCGCTTTCGTATTTACACTCTGGACAGAGGTATAAACGCTGCCGTCTATTAATATGAAAAAAACGATTTGTTTCAGCAGGCTTTAGAAAGTTAAAAACAGTTAGAAATTCTTTTACAACCAGCCCTTCTAGATGATCATTAACAAGGTATAGGTGTGTCGCTGGTGAATTATTTAGAAAATCTCTTCTTGTTACTATCCAGTTTTCGTTACCGTATAGGTGCTCATGCACTTCAAGAAGAATTAGCACTACATCTTGCGCCGATACATTTAAGTCTTTATCGACAGTATGCATAGCTTTATTTCTTAACTTTCTAAGTTTTTCAAATAACTCAGAGAACCCCGAGTCTAATTTTGTTTCGTGAACAGTATCATGAACTCTAATTAGATCTTGAGCATCAATTGCTCTAAATTCTGAGTAACTTACACCACTCCCATCAATATCTTTAGGCCAGTCAGAATGATTTCCAGAAATTAATAAGTAAGGGCTTACAGCAACAAGCTTACCTTTTAACGCCAATTCAACTCCTTGCTGGGTGATTATGAGAGATGTCAGTATTCTTTGTCGTGTAGTTTCCCAGAATGCTTTCTCATCTTCGTCCTCTACCTCGATTGAATCCTTGGCTTCTTCGAGAAGCTGAAGAAATGAAATTACAATATCCCATGCGAAGTCAAACTGAGCTTTTGCCGCTGAATCGAATTCACTACCACTTGGTATGTCTTTAATCATGACTTCTAAAGTTACCTCGATATTTCTTATGGCTAACAGTTGATTAGCCAGGAAGCAGTAAATAATCAACTAGGCAGAGTGGTAACTAATCATATTTACCACCTTCTGCCTAGCATGCGATTCAATGCCAGCAACCTCTGACTTGATCATCCAAACACTAATACATACCGCTGTCTGGCGCAATGAAAAACAGACTTGATAAAGCAGCAGCAAAACTCTGGAATCAGTTTATCGGTTTTTTGTGTGATCAAGGCATTAAGGAGGAGTCAGTCTGCTGGTCTGTGATGCGGGCGGAGCACTATCTGGCGGCTTTTTCGGATCAGTGTCTTGCGGGTCACTCGGCATCCAATTTTACTGAGCACCTTTCAGGTGCTAGGCAGAAAAAAGCAGCTGAAATTCTGGCTATTTCAGCAAGCAGTGGATGCTATACAGATTTCACTTTGCCAGTG
>JAMOMJ010000295.1 GCA_027067135.1 Cyclobacteriaceae bacterium | reverse complement strand
TGGGAAAAACCTGAGAAAGTTTACTTATCAGCAAAAATTGATAGATAGCCATTATTATAGCCAGTGGCAGTACAATCGTTAGCAGTGGTACTTTTATTCGTACATTTCTTTGCTTCAACTCAGCAAAGAACTCATCTAGGTTTGTTATTAGTTTCATAAGGTTAAAAAAGCTAAACGATACTTAAATTTTTTCACTTTGTTGTATTTACTATGCATCCAAAAAATTAAGAAGGCAAGTAAATTATTAAGTTATCAAGATTCTCATGAAGCTAATAATAGAAAAAGCATATATATTGAAACCACTCAAAACGATGTGAGGTGGCATGTATGCCAACAAAGGTGTGAGCTGGCAATAGCCGTGTGCTTGGCTATGGTTGGATTGGCAGTGATGCCAGCGGTTCAGCCGTTAGCTTGGTATTTCACACTAGCATATCATCCTGAAGATGTAGCGATTTCTACGGCATCTACAGCTTATGAGGCTCTTATCATTACTGCGACTGTTGGAGCATTGATAGCTACGGGTGGTATAGGCTTTGCTGGTGCTTTAGCTCTAGGAATCATGGTAACACCCACTGTTTTGGAGTGAAGCTTATGACTACAGTTAGAAAATCCATTATAGTTTTATCTATTTTTTCTACTATAAATGTATTCTACTCCTTCTACGTGTCGTATGTCTTTACTAATAGCTGGAAAGACTTTGTGGAGACATTTATAATTATGAATTCTGTTTTCTATCTACAATTAACACTATTTCCAATTGGTATCTGGCACGAAAGAAGACGTTTACTGTTTAAAAGAACAAACGATCCCATAGCTAAGAGAGCATATACTAGATCATCATTACTTCTATTAGCAGCAGTTTTCACACTCATAACTGCTGGTGTTTTCATTGCTGGTTTTACAACTCCTAGACACTACGGTCCTTTACTGGCTCTATTAAAAATCTCTTCAGTTTTGATAGCTTTATTCGGATTATTAATCAGCGGCTTAATATTACCAAAAGAGCTTGAAGAAGAATTGAATTAGGATAGGATGGCACGGATATGATTAAACAAAAAATTTATCTCATATATTCTATCATTGTATATAGTACTGGAATTATCCTAGGAATGCTTTCACCGCAAGTTAGGCTTAACAAAATTAACATTTTACATAGATTAATATTACCATCTATTCTAAAAAACAATTTAGACTCTATTATGTATTCTCTTTCTGGAGCTTTTTCCTTTGGTTGTTCTACTGCTTTTAATCTCCTCCTTAATGGAATGTTACTAACATTAATCATCCGTGAAGAACTTTCATCGGGATTGTCTGTTCAAGCACTTTTTTTATTAGTTGCACCGCATGGCGTCTTCGAAATCCCCGCTATGATTATAGCCGGAGCTGCCGGGTTTAAAATCCCGTACGAAATTGTAAGATACCTAATGAGCAAGAAAGAGCAACCCCTCACAAGGGAAAGACATAAAGGAATACTTAACGCTAGCACCGATTTCAATTGTTCTCATCGTAATTGCAGCATTCGTAGAAGTTTACATAACACCAAGGATTGCCGAAGCTATGCTGAAGAAAGGTACTTAAGCAAAAATTATCGATGCTCTAAGAGAACTGGAAAACAGATTAAATCTACATATTGAGAACATTTATCTCCTAGACAGGGGACTGGAGCGAGCAGAAGTAAACGCGTATCAGGTTGGTCTGAGAAAGTTCAGGATATTTGTTACAGAAAAACTGTTATCTGCCTTGAGTATGGAGGAAACACTGGGTGTCCTCGCGCACGAAGTTGTGCACGCCCAAAGGAGGCACACGCTGAAAATTTTCCTGGGAGGCTTGTTTGTGGTCTTTATCGAGATATTGATAGCCTTACTTCTTCGCAAAGCGGGAATAGTTGATGCACTGATAATCGCGTTTGGCGCTGCATGGTTTG
>JAMOMJ010000294.1 GCA_027067135.1 Cyclobacteriaceae bacterium | reverse complement strand
GTCATCTACTTCACAGGCTTCAGCTCGAAGTATTAATATACATCTTCGCTTTGCCCGTTTGTATCTAACTTACCTAGGACTTTTTCAGCAGACCCTAATTATATCATATACAATAACTTCATCTTCCATAATTCTGTACCGAAAGGGTTCTAATTCATTAATAGCACGAATAGATTTATGCAAATAGAACAGAAAAAAAGAAGCTCTTATCCCGAACTCAGGTTATTAGATATTTAGATTTTGTATAAGCTTTTGTAATGTTTATTTCAGCAGTAATTCCAAAAAATGGTTGGTCATAGCCTTTAAAAAAATCAAAATGAGTTCTCCTATTCCAATTAGCCAAGTCTAGCTTTTTCATAACGGAAAAGTAGGTAAAGCCAACTGATAGTTAAAAGTATTCTACAAGACTATTTATTTTGGCCAATGGTAGTAGCTAAAGTCAGTTACCCAACATTTTTTATAATAGACAGAAGTTACTTGCATTCGAATTCAATTTAAAGCAACGTAATCAAGATGCTCAATTTCAAAAATTATAATAAAAAGGCTTCTAACAATTCATTAATTAGGCTTTTAAACCTATTAACGTAGCAAATACATTTTACCGTAACCATTCTTAAAGCCCTTATCTCCAGCAGATGAACGTAAATCCACCTTCTCTCCTTTAATTTCTAAGGTTGCTTTATACAAATAAACTCCGTTTGCTAATTGGTCACCAAATTCATCTCTGCCATCCCAAGCATAATCTGTTTGATTATTTCCAATATGAATAGGCCCGATTTCGTCTTGGGTAATAGTTCGCACAACCCTACCCGTTACTGTCAGTATTCTAATCATTATTCCATCTGGGATTTCACTCCCAGTTAATGTAAAAACAAACCGTACACTCGTTGAAAATGGGTTTGGGTATGGATAAAAATTGGTTACCGTTGACTCATTAACTACTTCAAAATGTACAATATATGGTTCAACTCCTGCCAAATTCCCGCTTGCATCTTCCACTTGAACGCTTAGTTTATATATCCCATTTTCTAACTTTTCAGGCTTATAATTTATTTCAAAAGGCTTTTCCTTATCAGCAACTGTGTAGGTAATTTCGTTGCCAGCTAACGGAATTCTAATCTTGCTGCATCCTTCGCAAGGAGGTGTTAAAAAGATATTAATTCCGGTAGTATCTGTTTTTTGAAGCAACGAGTTGGCATCAAGAATCTTAATTAATACCGTTGGGTTAGCAGATATAATTTCTCCATCGTAAATGTACCTCCCATCAAAAGAAATGTCTAACAAAGGGTTGGTATCATCCTTTACTACCGTAACATAATTGGTTAACGAAATATTATTGTTCACATATATCTGCTCAATTTCAACAAAATTATTTACAAATACACTTAAGTTGTTCTCCCCCAATAACCCTTTGGTACCAATAGGTATTTTTATAATAGCCGTATCTCCAGGGGCTGGTGGGTCTATTAAAATTGACTTAGAAATTGTTATCCGTTGAGATGAATTAAATATTGTGTATTCAACTGATAGCTGACTCTGAAATGGTTTATCTGAGATATTAATAAACCCAAATTCAGAATAAATAGAATCTCCCTCTTGAAGTTCTACTTGTAAACTATTGAATTTATCGTTACCAATATACGTTAGCACACCCTCAGGAGCCCCTGTATAATTCACAATCCAATTATTAAGCTGAACAGGTGTCTTATTTACGGTATCAGCCACATGATATTTAAGGTATAAAAAAGGATATTTAACAGGATCTATCCAATCGAGGGGTGTTTCTTTAATTTTAATACCTGTAGAAAGAACGGTTTCTTTACCATCTAATGTTTCTCCAATTATATCAACACCAAAATTGTCGTTTGCAGACAAAGCTTCTGTATTTATACTAAGCTTTTGCCAGGAAACAGCAGGGCCAATTAATACACTATGCATAACGCCCTCTCCTCTTATGCCTACTGCTTGGCCTATATAGGATATTACCTGCTCATCAGTAGGTTCTAAGCTACCTGGATCAGCTATAATTTCTACGATGCTATTGCCTGCACCACTCCCCTTTTGGCCATACATAATATACGGTTCTTTTAATGTTTTGGCAGTTAGCACTAATGGGTCAGCACCAAGGTCTTCAAGCTTAGATATTGTTGTAGGTGATAGAGCATTAAAATCAAATTCTCCTATAGTGAATAAGAGCACAAAATCATTATAATCAACCGCATCTAACACTTCTTCTAAAGTTTTACCACTTCCCGATCCTTCATTTACAATATTAATAATTTGTGGTGATAGTCCACAGGTCCAAGGATTTGTCTGACCTCCAAAAATGGGCGCATAAGGAGAACCATTTGCATCACTAAATGCTACGATAGCCAACCTGTTATTACTACAACTCTGAAAACTACTGCCCAAAATAAAAGTTTGCCCACCTATCAATAGCTCTACGTCTCTGAAAGTAAGAGATGGATTATTAACTCCAAATGTTTTTACTTCAAAGTTTAGTGATACCTTCTCAAAGTCTAACCCTCTCTTTCCTTCATTAAATTCAAGGCCAAGCAAATTATTCTGCTTTATCTGAAAATACTCAGTTTGTCCCCACCCTTCTTCTCCATTATTAATATACGTAAAAGATGACTCTGTCCATACGTCTGCTTCCCCTGGGTTTAAATCTTGGTATTTTGAGCGCCAATAATAGGCTACAGAATCCTTCGTGTCTAAGTCCACATTCTGCCATTCTGCAATTAGGGCACCTTCTGCAGTTCCTGTCTTACTAAAACTACTTGGATTATTAAAATGGTTAACGGAATCAATTTGATATTGGATTACTCTAGAACCTGAAGGCTGATTGCTAATTTGAGATTTTAAATCAACCGATGGTGTATTTACGATACTAAAATTTATTGGTGACAAATTTAGAGCCCCTGAAATAGGAATAAAGTAGTTAAAAAACACCCTATTATTTAGTTCATCGAGTTCAGGTAATTTATTGCCAGGATCAAGCACAATTTCAAACGAGTTTGTTCCAAAATTATTATCATAAACATTATTGATAATATACACGAGGGTATCGTTATATCTTACAGGCTTAAAAGTTACTGTATCATAGTCAATTATGGTTCCATCCTGAAGAGTTCTACGTACAAACACATCCAACGAATCTTTTAAATATGCGGCAAAATTTCTAGTTCCTAATACCAAAGCAAAAGAATCAGCTTCAGCTGTTATACCTTGATTAGTTAGCTCAATGGGTTGTACGTTAGAGCTCGATATTTCATAATCGGGTAAGCGTGTACCAAATAGCTTAATAGCTGGGTCGCCATGTAAGCCCATTTGTTGAATTTGGGTAATGTAAAAAACGTTTGTTGAAATTGCAGCCATTTCTTTACCAACGTCATTAATAAGGGCACCTATGGACTTATCCATATAATTGATATCACCATACCCCATGGAGAAAAACAAAGTACTCCAGGTATTTAAGAGTGTGCTAAACCCAAAAGAGGTGTGTGCAATTACAGCCGTAGAACCTAAGTTGGGTGTAAGAATCCAATCTTCTCCAAAAATATAATCGTCATTATAAATATTTCCTGCATTACAGCCATTCATAAGTACCAAAGGGTATTTACCTTTATTATTATAACCATATTCAGAATCTGAAACAAAACCAATATCAATATCTGTCACATTGGGTGCTGAATGTCCAAAAAATGTAATTTGATTTAATCCTGAGTTCACTTCATCGCTCACATTAATAATCTCAACGGGTATCGAAGTCGTTTTTGATTGGGTAGTAGTTTCTCCCCCCAGGTAAAACCCTTTGGCAATATTGGCATAACCATCTACATATCCTCTAAAAGTGGCCAATTCCGATTCGTTATTGCCACCACTTAAATTTAACAAATTCTTACGCCATAAATTATCATGTGGTATAGATTCATGCTCTATAACCTTATTTAGATAATTGATTATTTCTAACGGTTTACTAGCACTCAGCCTACCTGTTGGTACTGCTGCCTCATACGTTGTTCCATTTAACCCAGCAGTAAAAGGAGCATCGGCACCAGGCTGCCCTGCAGTTGGCACTAGCTCGTAGTACATAAAGTCATTTGGCCTACGATAGAATTTATGGCTTACAAGCAAGGACTTACCAATTAGGAACAAGTGTTCCGGTGCACCATTTTCAACCATATATTCCATAAAATTGTATATGGCTAAAGGTGTAATCTCACCATAGCTAAACTGATCGTATAATTGTTGAATATCAACTACTAATGTATCAAATGCCCCCCCTGCTGTTGTACTCCTATAACCTCCATAGGCTCTAACTGCATCTTGGTATCCACCAGCTGGTTGCATTAACGAAGAGTGGCTAATGATAATATAGTTTGCAGTTAGATCAATTTTTCTAAACGATGTTGGTTCTAATAAGGGTTCGATAAAATTGGTGGGGTCGTTACCCCATAACCTATGCTCTATTGTTGCATCTAAAAAGCTTGCTTGAATGATAGATGGATCAATTTCAGCATCATTTACTAGTTTGATATTGGTTACATCTGTAATTTCATACAAAATCGCATTCGGTGGTGTATTAGTAATTCGAACATCATTCCCTCCTGAAGCCTTACTCACCAAATTAAACTTTTTACTCAGTGCCCCATTCATATTAAAATCTTGCGCATACTCGAGTTTAATGTAAGAAACTGAAATATTAGAATTTGCTCCACCGTTACTATTAACTGTTAACCGTATGGTGATTTCTCCAGAACCCGATATATCACTCCAGTTGATAGTTTCATCAATCAGTAGATTACTAAATAAGCTAAAGTCATAGGTACCCAATACCGACAAGCTACCTGAAGAAGGCCCAACTTCTATGGTTACATTATGAGTTTGCTCATTTCTACCCACAAGGAGCAACTTTAGTGTGGGAACAGGTGCAGAATTTACAGTTTGTACTATGTTGGTTATTATAAAATCCTTAACGGGGTTAGAATTCTCAGTAATTCTAGCTCCTGTAAACCCCTCGCCTTCACCAAAACTGGTTAAGCTATTATACCCAACTTGAGTAAATCCTTGAGAATAACTACTAGTATTAACTACTAGATTTTCTGCCAAATGGAAGGTTTCATTAGTTCCACCAACAAATTCATTGGAAAGAGTCATTCTTTTACCTGCATCAACTAAATTATTTGTGATATAATAAGCTGTTGTATCGGAGTATAAGTTATAATAACTATGAGGTTGTGAGGAGGCAGGTTGATATAATTCACTGTCTAATGTACCATCATTTGCTTGCCCAAAAAATTCTACAAAATCGGTAGAGTTAAAAATGTTATCCCCATTAACATCTCTAACTAAAACGGCTATTTCTTCTCCACGATGAAAAACCTGAATTTCACTATTGTCTCTATCCACAGGAAATCCAACACTTGCTAACTTATCATACGTGAGGCGGTAAATCCCTTCTTTACCAACGTTAATTTTGTAGTATGTTTTAGTAAAATCAATCCATTCATTACCATATTGTTGAGCAATGGCTCCAAAGCTAAAAAGGCAAAAAACGAAGATGGCAAAAAATCTATTCATCTTTTTTATCAAGGTTAACCATTAAAGAAAAAACATGAGTGTATAAGGATTCAGTTTGTACCCCAACCGAAGTTAGTGCATAATCTAAAACTAATGCTTTGTATTTAAACCCTAGCCCAAAGGTGGGCTCTGCAACAGCATAGGTTGAGCTATCAAAATTCTTTAGTTCTTGATAGTTCTTAACTCCTATTCTTAAAAATGCAATATGGGCATAACTTATTTCTAACCCCATTACTGGATCTACAGAGGCAAATGAAGATTTAACCAATGTATTTCTTTTACCATCAAAGGTGACGGTTAAATCGAACGTGGGTAAAATACCAAACTTTTTATAATAAAATTGGCGACCAACTCCGAGCACTAACCTTGGCAATGCAACTTCTAATGTTGTAGAGGGAATAAGGTTACCAGTTTGTACATACGTTGTAATCAACGAGTCAGTATTATGAGTCCAAGCAGTAAAAGTGCCTGTTACATCACGGAAAGTAGCTCCTAATTTCCATTTCTTTAACTCGTATTGTGCTCCAACATCCAAGCCAAACCCCCAACCCGTAGCAAACTGCCCTGCTTTACGGTAAATCACTTTAAAACTTCCTCCTACTTTTAGTCCGCCAAATACAGGTAATTTTCGAGCATACGATGTAATAAATCCATAATCAGCAGCAGAGAAAAAACGAATATTATCATAATTTAAAGCACCACTCGCATCGTATAAAAAACGGGTGTCTGGTATATCGTCTATCCCAAATCTGATAACTGAAAAACTCAATGCGCTAAGTGTGTCTAAACGCATGCTAAACGCTCCATAATCGTACTTTGCAATGCCTGAAAAATATTCAGCATGTTGGAGCATCCCATTAAAATCATTTGTTTGATCTAAGAGACCTGCTGGGTTCCAATAACCTGAAGTAACATCATTAACAATAGCCACTTGCGAATTTCCCAACGCAGCTGCTCGAGCCCCCACCCCAATAGCCAAAAACTCATTGGCATACTTAGGGGTATTAACTTGTGCTGTTGCAGAAAATGCAATACTAAAAATTATAACAAATAAGAGAAGTTGTATCCGCATTTAGCATGTAAAAATAATTGATTTACCTATAGAGGGCGTCATATTTAACAGGATAATAAAGAATATTTTCATTATCTACATTTATCTTTTTTAGACCAAATTTGTAACCATTTTGGAATATGTGTTTACATTTATAGTAAATTTATTCAAGATGAGAAATTATATACTTATAGCTATTTTAATAACCTCTATAGTAGGTTGTAGCTCAGATGCTACCTTAACGGATGAAGAAGTTGAAAAATATACGGAACAAGGGAAAGAAATTGCTCAAGCAAGTTTTAAAAAATTAAGTAGCCAATTAAAGTCAGCTATGAAAGCTGGTGGAGTGCAAAACGCCATTGGTTTCTGCAATGCAGCTGCACTTCCTATAACAGATAGCCTCTCAAATGAGCATAACGCAATAATAAAACGAACAAGTTTAAAATTGAGAAATCCGCAAAATTTCCCTGATAGCTTAGAAGCTAAAATGCTCGATATGTATCAGATAATGTCGCGAATGCGCAACCCTGTAATGGTTCCCAAAATTTTGGTAAAAAGTGAATCTGAAATCCAATTTTATGCCCCCATAATGATTGCCAATGAAACTTGTTTAAAATGCCATGGCGTTATTGGTAAAACTATGAAAGCAGATGATTATGCTATTATCAAGCAATACTACCCAAATGATAAGGCTATCGATTTTAAACTTGGTCAATTTAGAGGAATGTGGAGTATTACGTTAAAAAGGTAATTTTATTACCTTACTTTTTTATAGTTATAGTACTCGTTCAATTCTTCAACTTCAACCAATTGACCCAATAGTTTAACCTGCATATCCAAATGCTGTGTATCCATTACATAGATATTCTCCTCCTTTATGTAATGATAGACAATAATCATTTCTAATTTAGAAACATTAAATATTTTTACTTTAAGAGGACTATCATTTGTAAAAGTTGCTTTTACCAGCCGTTTTGTCTTTTTATTTATAAAAGCTTTGCCAGTACAACTAGCTAAAAACTCAAACTTTTTAGGCAAGCTCTCTTTATCATATTTAAAGCTAATAACAATTTCATCATCTGTATCCTTAGCAATTTTCCAAGAACCATCTGATACCTCGCCATTAATATCGAGCTGTTTGGTATTATGCGTTTTATCAAATTTTTTTATCTCTTTTTTAGAAGGAGACTTATCATTTACAGTTACTAATATCCACCGTTCGCCAATTGGTTTCAGTGGGTTAAAGTGACCTACTTCAATAATATTTTTAGTGCCATTATTGGTAGTAATGTCTATATCAAAGGAGTGAGTAGCATCTGTATCCTGTAAACCTGTACCCAGTGTTTCTTCCGTAATACCATAAATAGCTAGTTTTTCTAAAACGGTATCTTTCTGTGCAAATGAAGGCACTGTGCACAACAATAAAACGAATGATATTATATTTTTCATTTTGGTTTAAATTTAGTTTATACCCAAAAATAAGCAAAAAAACAAGGCGTTATAGTTTAACTATAACGCCTTGTTAGTTAGAGAAATATTGCTTATCTATTTATTGCTTAATAACCCTAGATTGTATCGATCCTTTTTCTGTAATTATTTGTATCACATAAACCCCGGAATTCCATCTAGTGGATTCCTCAACTGTAATATCCAAGTATCCACTTGAGTCTGCAGATGATTTGTGTGTAAATTGTTGTTTCCCAAATGTGTCAACAATCATAACTGTTACCACCTCTTCTTCATTTAAACCAGATAGGCTCAAATTAATGGCTTCGTTTTGAAACGGATTAGGATATGACACTAGTTGTAAAGTTTGTGCATTATTAGACATTCTTACTAACACAACTCCAACATCAACAGTAGTACCGTCAAAGTCTGTTTGCATTAATTTATAGTAAGATATTCCACTGTATGGTCTCTCATCAATGAATGAATAACCAAGTTTTTCCTTACTGTCTCCTGCTCCAATAATCGTTGTAATTTCATCAAAGTTAACGCCATCCTTAGATCTAAGTAAAGTAAAATAGTCGTTATTCAATTCACTTGCTGTTTCCCAAGTAAGTTTTACGGTAGTTTGTAAAGCTTCTGCTTCAAAACTTAATAACTCAATTGGTAATGCATTTAAGTTAAAGGCTGAACCAAAAGTAATTGGGCTAAGAGATGTTAATGCGCTTGTAGAAAGAACAGAACCAACAGCAGTGGTAGAGCCTCCTGTGATGATACCTCCTTCACTTTGCCAGTTTCCAGCTGTATAATGGGCTACGACTAAGTCATTTCCAGATAAGTCCGTAATATCACTTCTAGTACCATCTTCCCAATATAATTTCACCAATGGGTTCGAGGCACCAGAACTCCTTGTTAGTTCCCAATATTCTGCTCCACTTACGTGGTTTAAAGGACCAGCACCGCCTTGAGAAACATTACCTGGGTTAGGTGCAGCAGCATCAAAATATTGAGCTGTAAATCCATTTGAGCCTGTTAATGATTCAGCTCCAATTCTTGCGTAAAATAAACCAGCTCCAACAGGGAAAGTAAAATTCCCACTTCCAGTTCGCTGCATTGGCCCATTTACATAACTAGCAGAAGAACCTCCAGAAAGTGTTCCTCCATTTAAATGTACAAAATCAGCAACACTAGAAGCAATTATTCCATCTGTAAGAGTAAGCACTCCTGTTACCTCTACAGGGTCATTCAAAATAATTTGCGGAAATAACCCTGATGAGTTAGCTACTGTTAAATTATTAAAACTTATACCTCCTGTAGATGTTATGGTTTGAACTGCACCTCCAATCAACGATACCGTACTTGAACTAGAAGTAAATGTTCCTGTATTACTAATATTTCCTACCAGGTTAATAGTAGATGACCCTCCATCAGTATTTGACCCTAATGTAAGATTATTATCTATAGTCATAGCAGAGGCAAATAGCACGTTACCACTTCCTGAAGTAACGACATCATACAAATTAGACCCTATTGACTCAAAACTAATTGAAGTACCTGTTGTTTGTAAATTAATAGTACCATTGCCGTGTACAAATGTACCAGCAGCATTAACCGCAAACACAGAGGTACCAGTTATATTATTAATTGTAATTGTATGTGTTGGATCAGAAACTTCTAAGGTACCATCTAGTAATTCAAATCTATTATTTGCAACTATTGCATCAACTGTTTGGAAAATAGCATCTCCATCTCCTGCTCCTTTATCACTGTCTATAGTTAGTTCATGAAATGCAGCACCTCCAGTTTCGATTAAAATATTACCTGTATTAGCAGAAAGATAAACTTGAGTTAAAGGATTTGCAACCGCTGTGTATGTACCCACATTTGTCCAATTTCCATTTACATTAAATACACCCACAGTATGTGTAAAAGTTCCAGAATTAATAAATGAACCATCCAAAGTAAGTTCTGTTCCTCCGGCATCATTAAATTCCATCACTGCTCCTGCCTGTATTGTTAAGTCTTTAGCTACTCCACTAGCACCTGCGCTTAAAACAGGATTATTTGGAGTGCCTGAAGGGATAACAACATCATTAGTAGCCAAAGGCACATTGCCTGTGCTCCAGTTTGAAGAAGTATTCCAATCTGAGCTTGTCACCCCTGTCCAAGTATTAAGAGAAGTATAAACCCATTGTACTCTTCCAGTTCCTGCAACACCGTCATCTTCTTCAAAAGCTACACCTGCTAACACACCAGAAGCATCGTTAAAGATATAGGCATTAGTTCCAGAAATTCGTTTTGCATTAACAGCAGGCCCTGAATTAAACACTACATTGTTTAAGGTAATATCTGATCCTAAATCATTTTCTAATAAAAGATACCTTCCTCCGGATGCTCCAGATGAAAATGAACCATCAGATAAATTTTCAGCAGCATCTAAACTTGCTCCAAACCGAATATTTAAACCATTTGAATTTAAGTTATTAATTTCATAAAACTGGGCATTCAATTGGCCTCCTGAAAAAACATCAAAGCTGTAAGCACCACTTTGACTATTTATTATGGCTTTGTTCGAACCATCAGTACCCACTATTTTGAATATGCCATTTGTAACTTGAACAAATGAATTATTCCCCATACTTAAAGTTCCGTTAGCACCAATTAAGAATTCAGAAGTGGCTCCTGTGATTTCTAACAAATCAGTTCCAATGCCATCTCCCATATTTAACGTATTAGAGTTCAAAAGGAAGAAACCATTTGAAACTGTCATATCACCTTGTACCGTTGCACTACTTTGTAATACAAAACTGGTTGTAGCTCCACCTGCAATTGTTAAATCATAAAATAAGTCACCTCCAGCATCGATATTACTTGTACCAGCCCCAGTTTGATTGTTAAAAATTAATTTACCTTGTTGTGCATTATACGTTCCTGCATTTGTAAAATCACCACCTACAGTAAGTTGTCTATTTCCAGAGCTAACATCAAATGTAGCACCTAAGGCCACTGCAAAATCATTCGACACAACCGTGTTACTACCTAATTGGAAACTACCAGATTCTATGGTTAAATCATAAAAAGGGGTTGTTCCGTTATTAATCACATCTACACCACCCGATGTTGCAAAATTAACTTTACTTGTGGATTGTGAAAATGAGCCACTTCCTCCTCTAGTCCAAGCACCTTGAATTCTTATTCTATCAGCCGCACTATTTGTTATCAATAAACCATTTATGGTTATATCTCCAAAAACATCTAAATCAGGTGATACATCATCTACAGAAGTATTTAATGTAAGAATTGCTCCAAAATCAATAGTTACTGACTTCGCTACTGCAGGGCCTGCACCAGATCCATCTACATTTATAATTGGCTGAATTACTGGATTTGAATCTATTATTGTTAAATCTGTTGCAGTTGGCACTTTATTCCCTCCTAAACTCGATTCCCAGTTACCTGCAGTAAACCAATCGCTTGTACCTGCACCTGCTGTCCAAGTTAATGTTTCGGTTCCTGTCCAATCGATTAAGCCACTAGGGTCGTTTTCAAAATTGGAACCAGCGAAGGCTCCTATTGCATCGTAGAACTCAACGGTTCCACTACCAGCAATTAATTTAGACACGTTAGTAGCTCCACCACCAGGATTACTTGGGAAGGTCACATTTTCAATTCTACCAGGATTACCAGTTAAGTCTTGGGTACTTTCAATATTGAACAAAGTACCACCAGATGCTCCATTTGCAAATGAACCATTACTAAAGTTATCTGTGGCATCTATAATTGCACCATTTTCAATTTTAACTCCATTAACACCCATAAACTCAAATAGATAATATTGAGCTTTGATTATTCCTTGAACGGAGAAGTTATATGTATTCACCGTCCTACGTGTTATCGTTACAGGAGCCCCTGATGTTCCTACCAACTCTAATGTACCAGAGGGTGTTACCGTTAACGAAGCACGATCCCCAATTTCTAGCCTTCCACCTGGGCCTGCCATATAAGTACCAGAAATCGTAATTACATCTAAGTAATTACCCAGTTGTATTGTTTTTCCATTTCCATCGAAAATCCCAGAAGTAACATTGAATAAATTATCAACACTTAAATTATCCTGTACTAAATAGGTTCCACCTGTATTAATTTCTAGGTCATAAAATACGGAGCCGTTCGAAGTAATAAAACCTGTACCTGAAGCCTTGTTCATTACATATTTACCAGCAGTATAAATTGTACCAGCAATACAATTTATGTCTCCACCGACATTTAAGTTTCTATTATTGTACCAATTTCTAAACTCTCCATTTTGAACTATTAAATTATTGGTAATAGAAACATCAACACCATTTGCTAAATATCTAGCGGTACCAAAAGACTTATCAATTCTTAAGATATAAAAATCCTTCGTTCCAGTAATATCAGCTCTAATGTTTTGATAATCTCCTACTGAACCATCCAGAACAACTTGTCCATTTCTTGCAATAAATGAACCTCCATCATTATTATCCCATTCTCCAGCTAATTTAATTTCATAATTATTTACACTTACATCTAATGTTGCAGTGTTAAAATCAAGATCTCCATTAACATCAATATCTCCACCCAAAGTCTTCGTGTTAGCATTAAGTAGATAAAGTCGTCCATATTGAACACCACCTCTTACCGTTTGGTCATTTGTGCCTTCATACCTTGCCAAACTTGTAGCATCTAATGCATAAGTTCCAAAACCAGAAGGAAAATTATTAGTACCTAAAACAAACATACTTAAACCAGGCTCTGCTGTCATTGTACCTGTTCCAGAGGTATTATTAATAAGCGAATAATTAAACCTCATAGAGGCAATTGAATTTCTTAAAATAAGATCACCAGTTAAATCAGTGTCCCCTTGTAGATATTTTGTATTTGTTCCTGAGATATCAAGATTGTTAAATTTACTTGCATTAATGTATTGGTTGCCAGTTCTTGCAAAAACAATGGTACCGTTTCCTGAATAACCTCCAGTACCAGTCCAATATTGACCATAGAATGTATGGCTTCCGTTTCCATCATCAAACGTACCTCCACTAGCAATTACTACATCACCATTCATTACTATTGCAGATGTGCCAGCTCCTAAAGTGGAGTTAACTATTAAATCGTCTGCAATATCTATAGATCCTTGAAAAGTTTTCGTTCCTGTGCCACTTACAGTTAAATCATTAAAATTAACATCTTGAATAGTTTGAGCATCTCCATCTAATATAACAGTACCCGCAGTAGAGGTACTAAAAGTTCCTCCTGTATTCAACATATCTCCCCCAATTGTTGCAGTATAGTTTGTAGTAGAGAAAGAAAGTGTTCCGTTAGATATTAATACATCTCCATCTATATCGATAGAAGCTCCTGCCACTAAGTATGTAGCTGCACCTGTAAATGTTACATTGTTTAAACTTGCATTATTGGGTGTAATTGTAACAGTACCACCTGCTGCATTAAATGTGAAAGTTCCTCCACCAGGAATATAAATTCCATTTCCACCAATGGTTAAGCCACCAGAAATAAACACATCTGAGCCTGCGTTGGCAACAGCTAAAATACCATTGGCAGTTCCCTGTCCAATAATTACGTCTCCAATTGAATTTAAATCGTTCCCATCATCTAATGTCAATATTCCATTTGTAAGTGTAACCGATCTTGCTGCACCATTACCAGACACCGAATTAATAACGGGGTTATTAGTTTGTAAGCCAATAATGGCATCCAGTGAATTCGAAGGAACACCATTATCCCAATTGCCTACAACAGACCAATCCGAACTTATAGCCCCCGTCCAATTAGTAAACGATAACACCGGCCACTCAATTTTTGTACCATCTCCATCGTCTTCATATGTTTCGCCTGCTAATAAGCCATTAATAGTTCCTGCAAATGTAAGAACACCCCCAGCTCCTGCTGAACGTCTTACATTAAAATGGTACAGTGGGTTCGGTGCTCCACCATGATTAAAAGTTACATTACTTACATCGCTTAAGCCTGTGGCATCTGCTTCAAAATTTAAATACAAGCGATTCCCACTATTGGCTATACTCATACCAGTCCAAGTACCATCTGAGAAGTTATTATTTGCACCACTAGTTGCAACATTAGCTCCTACTTGGATATCAAGTCCAGCGTCTACTAAAGTAGAAATTTCATAATATCTGGCATTAATAGTACCACCAGACTGAATATCTATATCAATGCGATAATTTCCAGCCGATCGATCAATCCTTGCTAAGTTTCCACTTGTACCTACAAGGTTAAAAGTACCATCAACGATTAAAGTAGGATCAGGGTCACTAGTTCCGTCAGTACCATTGTCTGTTGCATCAAATAATAAGGTTGAACCAGGACTAATAGTTAAAGTTGCTCCTGCAGCAATATAATGCTGTTCTGCATCAGGATTTCCTCCATCGTTGTTTCCAAGTGTTAAATTAAAACCATTTACGTCTAACGTAGCACCCGACCCAATTGTTAAGTCCTCTTGAATTACTTGACTAGATTGCAAAGAATAATTTCTAGCACTAGTATTAGACTGATTAAAGGTTATATTATAAAAGTCAAATCCATTATTATCAATAGTTTTAGGATTAGTATCAACACTTTCAAAAGCGATGGTAGAAGTATAATCATAAAAAGCCCCTGCATTTGTCCAGTTTCCATTTACAATAATTCCACCAATATCAGTTCCGTAATCACTT
Source organism: Cyclobacteriaceae bacterium (assembly GCA_027067135.1). GTDB lineage: Bacteria > Bacteroidota > Bacteroidia > Cytophagales > Cyclobacteriaceae > JAKISE01. Next base: position 1,273 of record JAMOMJ010000294.1, on the reverse strand, counting down.
GACATAAATAAATTCACGCCATTATTAATAATGATATCATTTCCTGTCAAGATTCCTCCAATGAGTTTATTACCACTTCCTGCAAAGGTTATATTATTCCAAGTTCTATCTTTTAATAAGGTTTGAGTTCCTATTCTATCCAATACAAGATTGGCACTTGAAGTAATTAATGTTTCAGTAGCATCATCATTTATATTTGTAATGGCAAAATTATGAGTAAGGTTACCAAAATCAACAACTGCATTACTAAAGAACTCAAGCTGCCCTGCATCTATATTTAGTCCGTTATTTACAATTGTTTTTGTACCTCCTCCATTTTCAAAACGAGTTGTTCTGAGGGAGTGGTTAGCACCAGGATCAATAGTTTGTACTCCTGTGCGATTAAAATTAAGAGTGAAATTCGTATGGTTGAACGTTCCATTATTAGTAAAATTTGCTCCCGAGAATTCCATATCTCGGTTCAAGTTTACCGTAACTCCACTGTTAATTGTTAAATCTCCATTAATTCGATAAAAATCTTCTCCTCCAACAAGAGATTTTGTTCCAGACCCAGCAAAAACAGTAGTAGGCAAATTAACATAATCTACAGAAGCGCTTGAGTAACTATAAATATTTTGATCAGCTCCATCAAAAGTTACAGTAACTGTTGATATTGAGGGGGTATAATTCCTAAAATCGTTATTCGTTCCTGAAAAGGTCATATCAAAACCTGCATCTACTAAAGTAACATTATCATTCATAGTTAGGTCTCCATCCACATTCAAATTACCATCTATTGTAGCATCACCATTTGAATTCAAATCTAAACGACCATAAGTAGGAATTGAATAAATAATCTGATTACCACTACCATTTAGAGTTACTCTACTAGTGGTTGCCAAGCTGTAAGTTCCAAAGGCTGTAGGAAAAGCAGGTAAAGGATCTGCAATATTATCAGTTATTACTCTACTAGTACCAAGCATTGTAAATGATTTAGAGCCTGTTCCAGTCATTGTATTACCATTCATGTCTAGCAATAAACCATCTGCGATAGTTACATCTCCTGTAATAGTTAGTGCCGAATTCATATACTTTCCACCAACACCTCCTAAAATCAAGTTATTAAAACCTGTAATATCAGCATCGATATTCCAGTAATTACCAAAATGATTTAGAGTTCCCGTGCCCCCAACTACTCCCCAATCAACTTGCTGTCCACCTGATGGTATTACAAGAGCATCTTCTAAGTTAATAGTAAAGTTGTTTACGGCCAATGTCACCTCGGTATCATTCA
>JAMOMJ010000293.1 GCA_027067135.1 Cyclobacteriaceae bacterium | reverse complement strand
ATCATCGTTAACAGTGATGTCTCCTAGAAGGGTTTTAGTAGGAGTATTACCAACATTTGGTCTTCCTATTCTTAAATCAAAGTAAGTTGTAGGAAAGATGTTTTGATCGATATTAGCATAATACAGAACTTCACCTCCAGTAAGACTTACAGTACCAAACCCTGTTGGAAAATTATTCGTATCTTCAATTCTTAATTGCCCACCTGTTTGCGATAACGTTCCTCCTGCAGTTCCAGTAACTGTTACACCTGGATCAATTTCAACTCTACCGATTCCATTTAATATATTTAAATCCTTATTTATATTAGTCGAAATCCGAACTCTTTTCGTCCCTGTTCCAGAAATAAATATTGAATTGAAATTTGTTATTCCAGAGCCAGTAATATCTTGTGTGCTGCCACCATCAAAAATAACTGCACCTGATCCAGTTTGACTGAAAACAGTTGCATCCCTATTATTAATCCAATCATCACCCAGTTTAATAATAAAACTCGAGGCATTAAATGTATTTACGAATGCATTTGAAAATATTATATCATTTTTAATGGTAACATTTGATGTTAATTGTTTGGCTGCACCAGAATTCAACGAAAGATCATAAAAAAGACCTCCATAAATTGATTGAGATCCAGATGTTTTTGAAAAATTCACATCTCCAGTTCCAGGAATGAACGTCCCCCCATTTGTATTCCAATTTCCGAATAGAGTTATTTGTTTATTTCCTACAACATTAAACGTACCACCTATCATATTGAAGTCATTGTTAATGACCATATTATTATCCAAGTTATATTGAGCGCCAGAAGCATCTACCGTTAAGTTATAAAAAGGATCAGTATTTGTATTAAACGTAAAAACTCCAGAAGAACCATCCAAAATAAATGTATTGGCATTTGCTGTATAAGTGCCAGAATTTGACCAAGCACCCGCTAATCTAATAGTAGAAGAATTTTCTTGAATCAATGAACCATCAATAATTGTCATCAATTCTTCAATATCCAGTGTCCTAGAATTTTTTACAGTTAAAGTAATATCATTTGCCCCTCCCGCATCAATAATTAACTTAAGTCCAATGGCATCTATTGCTAGAATATCGACTGAATAGCCTCCACCAACAATTGAGTGATCTAAGAAAACAACATCAGAAGCAATTGGTACAAGGTCTGAATCCCAATTATTTCCGTCATTCCAGCTACTTCCATCTCCTCCTCCATCCCAAACAATACCAGTACCACTAAAACTCCAAGTGATTTGACTAAACCCATCATTATCATTTGCTTCTCCGGCTAATCCCCCAAGCGCATCTTGAAAATCAACAACCAATGCCCCTGAATGATCAACTGGAGCTGATACATTGAAAGAAGGTCCGGGGTTAAAAATAACATTAGGGATTGATGCAACAAAGGGTACATCTAATGTAAGATATGAAGTTCCAGCTCCATTACTAAAAACACCATTTGTAAAGTTATTTGTATTATCTATAGTACCGCCAGAAATATCAAAACCATTACCGGTTGTATTACTAATTGAATAGTACTGAGCTGAAATTATTCCTCCAGTTTGATCATAGCTAAAAAAGTCACCTGGATCTGGATCAATGGAATTTACTACAGCTGGATTAACAATTGTTCCCACAATTTTAAAAACCCCTCCAGAATTAGTGATTTTTGAATCTCTTCCTAAACGCAATGAAGCACCGGCATCAACCTCTAAAACCCCGCCCACAATATCAATATGCATTATGTACCCAGTTGATAGTAAAAATTCGTTCCCATTCAAATTAAAAACGCCATTATTCACTGTCAGTACAGTTGTATTATTAGTACTAACATTAAATGATATATTACTTTGAAGCTTATATGTTGCTCCTGGTGCATCAAACGTAATATATCTAAAGCCAGATCCTCCAGATTCAATCGTGTGAGTTCCAGAAGACCCATTAAACGTTACCAAACTATTGTTGCTATTAAAATCAAAGATTCCATTATTAGTAAAATTAGCTGCCACATACATATCAAATGCATCCATTTCTAACTCAGCACCAGTATTTATCGTAAAATCATTTTCTACTATTAAATCACCATCTAATTCCGATCTGCTTGTGTTGGTATTAATTAATACATCCCAGAATTGTTTGCCAGCAGAAGGAAAACCTACCGCTCCTGTAAAGATTTGAGAATAACCTCCAGAAAATTCTACCAAGCCATTTTGTGGAACAAAAACACCTGTTCCTTGATTCCTCCAGCTTTCTTCTACGGTAATTTTATAATTGCTCGCACTAACATCAAGCGTAACACCATCATTAATTTGTAAACGGCCATTTAAAGTAATGTTACCAGTTAATGTTTTCGTTCCTGTACCACTAAAAAATGTATCGTGAAAGGTGGATGCGCTTATTGACTGGTCTGCTCCGTCAAAAGTAATTGCTTGTGTATGCTGAAAGCTACCTCCATTATTCCAGTCTCCTGCAACCGTGTGAGAAAGGTTCGCTGCATCTAAAGTTGTATTTGTAATAGTAACATCACCATTTATATCTAACCCATTATCATAAAACCTTTTTATACCTAACCCGGTAAAAATCATATTGGGATAGGTACTTGCCGCATAATTTCTAATATCTTGATCTACATTTCCGTTAAAATGAAGGGTAGCAGCAGGTAGTGTAAATGTAAACGAAGTACCTGTTCTATTATTAAAATTTCTCCCAATAAACAATGTAAACCCTTGCAAGTTAAAGGCTCCATTATTTTGAACTAAATCAAAATCACGGCCTACAATAATGTCAGTTTGCGCATTTACGGTTTTACTATTATTATCAATATCTAAATCACCAAAAGTATTATTTGGGTTTGATGTAATATTCTGCCCATTTTGAGTACTTGAAAATAGTACGGTTCCTGTATTTTGGTTAAACACCCCTGTTCCCCCATTTACCCAGTGGCCACCAAGCATTTCAATTGTATATATACCAGCATTAACAGTAACACCATTGCTAATGGTAAAGTCTCCAACATTAGGGCCATTCACATCCTGACCAACAAAAAGGTTTCCTAACAAAGATTTAGTGCCTGAACCTGAAAAAGTTACATTATTAAAATCAGATCCAGAAATAGTTTGATCCGCTCCATTAAAATCCATAGAACCTGTCATATTGTTGGTATAGGCAACATTCATTTCCCAGTTACCAGAAACAGTATGACTAAACCCTCCATCTACAAAAACAGGTGTTTCAGCAATTCTTGAAAAGTTGCCCACCACATTAAAGTCTGCAGTTGCATTTTTATTGCCATTACCTCTAATTTCAACATTACCATAAGTTACACCCGGAATACTTTGTACACCACCATCAAAACGAATAGTACTTAGAGGATCAAAAGTTCCAGTAAAATTGGACATCATCGAATTAAACTCCGAAGAACCACTAGTTCTTAACTGAACATTGGCTCCAATTGAAATAGTGAATGGAGGAGGAAAACCTCCAACTAAGACCTCATAATCATCAATATCTACTATCAAATAATTTGATGCAGAGCCTCCTGTGTTTGTAACCACAAAGTCTTCAGCATAAATATCATCGTCAATATTAATTGTACGTACAGCAGTTGGAGCTGTATTAATAATACTAAATGTTTTAAAGAAATAATCTGCAGTACCATTTGCTTGAACTGTTTGATTGGCATCAGGAGCATCAAGCGTAAAGGAACCTGCTGATTGAGTAATACCAGAATTTGTAACATTGTAGATATTTCCTTCCAGCGTATGATTAAATGTTGCTAAATCCAGCGTAACTCCATTGTTCAAATCTAAATAGCCATTAATATCTAAACTCCCATCTGCTGTTTTGATTCGAGAACCGGTATCTGTACCAGATACTGCACCCAAAGCCAATCTCGCATAAGTTATACCTCCTCTTATTGTTTGATTTGCTCTTAAATCGTAGTTCGCTCGAGATGTAATTCCTTGAAAATCAACTGTTCCAAAACCAGTTGGAAAGTTATCTACACCTCTTAAGTATACTGTATATCCATCATTAATTTGAAATGTACTCCCTCCTGTTCCAGTAACCGAACCTTCATCAATTACTAGTAAACCTGACTGTATAGTAAGATTACCTCCGATAGAGATTGCATCTCCATTTGTGGCATTTGAGAAGTAAACGTTTCCATCAATAATAATATCAGCAGTACCTAATCCAAAAACATTATCATCTGTATCATTAATTCTGTTTCCTGTAAAAGTTATTGAACCAGAAAAATTTATTGTTCCATTTTGTATTAGCTGTTCCATTGTCTGATCGCCTACACCATCTAATGTAGCATCAGGATATACATAGGTTAAGTCATTTGCAACATAGTCTCCAGTAATATTAAAATTTACAGGTGCTCCAGGTTGAAAATATACTTGATCAAAAGTAGCATTTGCACCAATGTTTAAAGTTTGATCTACTGATCCTCTCAGAGATAATCTCCCATCTGTTGCATTATAAATAGAGCCATCATCAACTGTAAGATTGCCGTACAAATCATGGAAATTACCTGTACTAAAATTCGTATTATTGGTAATTACCCAATTACCGTTAACTCTTACATTACCTCCGGTTGAAACTACTCCACCTCCATTAAACGTAAGATTATTAAAAGTTGCTGCAGCCGAAATGGTTTGTACTAAAGTTGCATCAAAAACAACGGTTCCTGAGCTAGATAAGCTTGCACCTGTGTTTTCTGTCCAGTTACCAGCAATATTAATTTGATTAGCGGCAGCTGTTAGAGTTGAATTTACATCCAATAATAGGTTCCCTGCTAAATCTAAAGTAGAGCCAAGTACTAATGCACCTCCTCCAGCACCTTCACCCAAAGTTAAGCCTTCAATTGTTAGTGGCCCAGATGAGGTATAATTATCCCCATCTCGAATAATGAACTTATCCAGCCCATTAGTAAAATTTGGAGTACCAGTACCTGTCCAGCTTCCAATCGTATTAAAATCTGTTCCTGGAGTGGCATTATTAGACGTAAACGTATTCTGCGCAAGCGAAAAAGTTGATATTAAAGATACCAACACAATAGAAATAATATTTTTCATACCTAAAATGTAATAGTGGGTAATGTTATTCATAAGTAGTCTTGTGTACAAAAGTACAACCTTAAAATAATATATTCATACGTAAAAGCACGTATTAGTAACTGCTAAAAATAAATAAATATTTGAAGAAACTATTTTAATATAATCTCAAATCCACTTTTTAGCATTTTTAGATTACTTTTCATTTTATTACTCTTAAAAATATTGATTACCTGCCCATCAATTTCTTTAAAATGAGTCCAACCCGAATAATGTATAGGTATAAATGTATTGATATTTAAAAGTTCAGATGCCTTTATAGCTGATTTAGCATCAAACGTATATTGCCCAAACCCTGTTAGATGCTTAAACTGAACAGATCCTAAATGAAATATGCCAACATCAATGGTAAAACGATGAGCTATCTCTTTAATACCTTTAAAAAAAACGGTATCACCAGAAATATAATAAGCTCCATTCTCTTGTTCATCCCACTCAAGCATAAAGCCAATTACATCTCCAGCGAAAAAATGAGGCACCCACCAAGGATGATGCTGTGCTGGAACAGCTGTAATCTTTAACCCAGAAACTTTGGAGGTTTCAATGGAAATTGCTTCCCAATCATTCAAACCTACTCCATTTTTAAGCTTTTTTGCACCTGCAACAGTAGTAACTATTCTATCTATTCCCATCGCAAACTTTTTACCAGCTCTATCAAAATTATCTTTATGCTGATGATGGCTTAACAGAATTAAGTCAACTCCTCCTATCTCCTCTTTGGACAAAGCTGGATTGCTACTCTTACGAGAAAATGCCCCATAACCAAAATGATATAGTTTTCCTGCCTTATCCAATACAGGGTCAGTCATTATTCGATAGCCATTTATATCTAGGATTACACAGGCTGTATCAATGTGGGTAATGGAGACTTGCATTGGTTAAAAGTACAAAAAAATAATGGGCTCGTTAGAGCCCTAAGATTATCGGCCTTACGCCCGATAATGACGCTATAAAACCTATCATATAACTAGATTTTCTTTAGTTACCACAATAGATAATAGGGGCTTGCCCATGGATGGACTGAGTTCGGGATAAGGAATAGCTGCCAGAAAATAAAATAGCTAGGTGAGCTTTTTAATATAAAAAGCAAAGATATAATGGATTATTTTCCCCGAGATTTCGGGGTTACATTCAAAAGATTGCCTGCTAGATATTTTCCCTTTGGGCTTTATCCCAAACTCAGGTTATAAAAGAAGAGCACCAATTTATAAACCAGAAACCTCGGCCTCTCTATGAATCTTCTTCACTAAGCCTTGGAGCACTTTACCTGGCCCACTTTCAGTAAAACTCGTTGCACCATCTGCAACCATATTTTGCACTATTTGTGTCCACTTAACAGGTGCTGTTAGTTGCTTAATTAAATTTTCCTTAATCAAATCAATATCAGTAGATGATTTAGCTGTCACATTTTGATATACAGGACAAATGGGCTGATTAAACTGAGTTTCACTAATTGCTTGTTCTAACTCAACTCTTGCTGGCTCCATTAAAGGGGAATGAAATGCTCCACCCACAGGTAGCGGTAGTGCTCGCTTAGCTCCTGCTTCTTTCATTTTCTCGCATGCCAATGCAACGGCCTCATTACTACCCGAAATCACTAATTGTCCTGGGCAATTATAATTTGCTGCTACCACTATTCCATCAATTTTAGCACATACTTCTCCTACCTTTTCATCTGCTAACCCAAGAATAGCAGCCATTGTAGAAGGGTTTACTTCACAAGCTTTTTGCATGGCTAAAGCCCGTTTATAAACCAAAGAAAGTCCATCTTCAAAGCTTAAGGCCTTATTGGCCACTAAAGCAGAAAACTCACCCAAAGAATGGCCTGCCACCATATCTGGCTTAAACCTACTATTTGTTAAAGATAAAATTACAGAATGTAAAAATACCGCAGGCTGAGTAACCCGAGTTTGTTTGAGTTCCTCTGCAGAACCTTCAAACATAATTTTTGTAATTTCAAAACCTAAAATTTCATTGGCCTTTTCAAATAGATTTTTTGCTTCTGAATTTAATTCATAAAGCTCTTTTCCCATTCCTGGAAACTGAGCACCTTGCCCTGGATAGATATATGCGTTCATTGTATGTTTTTAGTTTTTGCAAAGATATACCGAGATTAAATACTGCACAATCTCTAAAGAGTTATCCTATCTGAGTAATCTTTAATATTAAGCAAGCAACCTTCTGTTTTTCCAAACCATTGAAATCTATTTTTGGCAATCATATCATACACCCAATCTCTAATAAATTTGGGAATAATGTAGAGAACAATCAAAATGGAATACGGAAACCTTAATGTTCTAAAAATCTGAATGAAAGCATCGCTTTTCGTACTCACTTTTTCCTTGTTATAATAGACTACAGAATCTGCATCTACTACATACTCTTTCATTACTTTATGGCCAAGTTTACTTGATAAACCTACGAATGACAGAGCCTTCTTTTTGTCTATTTTTAATAAAAATTGAACAGTTTTATTGCACAAAAAACAATTTGAATCAAAAAAAACTACATTATCAAATTTGGTTAATAAAGGATTTGTACCCATCCTGTTAATCGCTGATTTTTATCTACTTCTCGCCTTAAATCAAATTCTACTTCTGCGGCATAAAAATAGACTCCACTAGGCAATAGCTCACCTGTATCATCTTTCCCATCCCAATTTATTAAAATTGTATTTTCTCCTCCGCTTACATACGTATAAACGGGCATGCCCCAACGATTAAACACAATAAATTTTACCGATTTAACAAAACGCGGGCAGGTTGAATTTTCTTGATCCGAGAATTCATCAAACGGCCTAAACACATCATTGGATCCATCTCCATTTGGTGTAAATACATTTGGTAACTCATAATAAGGGCAGTTGTCGTTACAAACAGTATTGCTTGTGATACTTTCATTATTAGACCTATCAACTGAGGTAATATAATAACACCCTGCAAACGATGGCAAACTTGCATGTAAAAAGACTGTATCCTTTACAAAATCGATTTTTTCAAACGTTTCATCCTCACCTGTATAAGAAAAATAAATATTATACCCTTTAATCTCGTCATCCAAGTCACACTCTTCTCCCTCTACTGCGATGGATTTATTCCATTTTAGCGTATTAAAGAAACTGCTAAAATCACAACCTCGATCTAGAAACACTTCATTACAATCAGGTGTTGTCAAAATCAATTCCGGAGGGCAAGGAGTTATTGTATCATTTGGTTGCGCACAAATAATTTGAGATAAGTTTATTTGGGGCGCATCAACATTTGGATTTCCATAACTACCAAACACTTGAATATAATAACAATACAATAGTTGATCGCTTAATTCTTCTCCATTAAAACTTCCATCGTCATGATAAAAGAAGCCCTCTTGGTTTACATCAACACTATCAATCAATACTAATTTTTCAGGTGCACTTGCATCTACCCTATCTCTAAACACATAATGGTATTTGTAGGTTGCCGTATTATTAGACCAAGGCACATGTGCAGACCAATTAAGCTCAATAGCACCTGTTAGTGCAGTAGGTTCGTTATAAACAGATGAGGCTGTTGACGAACGTATTTCTGTATTACTGTTATCAAACAGTTTGACCGTGTAGTGGTATGGGTTTTCACTTGTATTAAGTCCAGTGTCAACAAATGTAGTATCTGCAGAAACGCTCATTACTTTTATACCAATATCTCCTTCAAATCCTACTCCCCTCCATAATTCGTAAGAATAAGGAGGCGGAAAAAGAGCTTGATCAATTTCAAAAGGCCCTCTCCAGCTCACCGTAATTTCGCCATTATTAAAATCCGTTTTATCTACTGTTACATGGGTTATAGCAGGGCCATCTGCCTTTATTATTCCACAAGTTTCGGTAGAAACATAACTTTCTCCATTTTGAGGAGATGGAAAAATAGCCACTAATCGATAACAATAATTAGCATCAAAAGCCAGTTTTTTTCCTTGGTTATCATCTTTATAACTCGATACACCCACAGGTACCTCATCAATTAACACATAGCCTGCATAATCGGGCATGCCAGTATCGCATTCGTCTGGGGACAGTGGGTACGTATCTACT
>JAMOMJ010000292.1 GCA_027067135.1 Cyclobacteriaceae bacterium | reverse complement strand
TACAGCCTTGCCTTAGCTAAATACGAAGAAGCTCTTAAGGGTTTTCAATCACTTCCTGATTCGTTGAGTATTGCAAAATGTTTTAATAATATAGGCAACTCACAATTGTTTTTGGGCAATAATGAGGAAGCAATCACAGCTTTTTATAAGGCTATCAAGATTAACAAACTTCTGAATAATTCTAAAACCCTGATTGGCAACTACATAAACTTAGCTGCCTATTATAAAAATCAAAATGAGTTTGAGTTGGCTTTAAAGTATTATTTAGAAGCTAAAGATGAAATTGCCAAGACCGGAGACCCTTCCAGATTACCCATAATTTACCTTGGGCTGGGTTCTATTTTAGGAGAGCCAAAATATCAGGGGAGAGATTATGGCTTGGCAAAAAAATATTATCATAATGCACTCACAACATATATAGCTGCTCAAGACTCTTTTAGAATGTCATCGGTATATAATAACCTCGGTGTACTCCTGTTTCATCAATTTAAATTTGATTCCTCTCTATATTATTATACCAATTCAATTGCTCTTAATGAAGCCTTAGGAAATCAGCGAGGACAAATCGTTGTTTTTCTTAATATAGGCAAAACGTATTTGGAGCAAGGCAACTACGGTATGGCTTTAGAATATTTTAATAAAGGAGTTGACATTGCTTTAGCGTATAATGACGATGTAAATTATCATAATTTAATTACAAATATTTTAAAGTGCAAAATTAAACTGGGTGAGTTAGATGAAGCAGACAGTCTTTTTGCCATTTACAACTCTTTAAATGATTCTATTTTTAACCAAGAGAAAGCAAAAAATCTTAAAGAGCTTGAAGTGCTTTATGAAACCCAAAAAATTGGGAATGATTTAAAAAGCCAAATAAAACAAACAGAAGCTAAAACAAGGTTAAGTTATTGGTATTTAACCTTGGCCATAGGTATTGCTCTACTGTTTATACTTATGGTGTTAATATTTACTCAGCGGCAGCGTTTTCAGCAGCGTATTAAAGCACAAGAGCTAGACCGTTTAAAACATGAGCAGGAAATAATAGAGCTTAATGCACTAATGCAAGGCCAGGAGGATGAGCGTAACCGAATTGCCGAAGATTTACACGATAAGTTAGGAGCTGGGCTTGCGGCCATAAAGCTGTTTTCTGAGTATATGGAGCACTCCAACCCCAAACTTACAGAAATGTTAGATGGGGCAATTAAAGATACTCGTGAAATTTCTCATAACCTTTCTACCGATATGCTTACTCGTTTTGGGTTGGCCCATGCCATTAACGATTTAGTGCAAGATATTAACCAAAGCAATGTTGTAATAGGTACTTTTATAGCCACTGATATAGATAAACGGTTTAAAAAAAATATTGAAAAAGCTATTTATTATGTTATTATGGAGTTGATTAATAATATGATAAAACATGCTTCTGCTTCCTTATTTACTATTCAGCTAACTTATTTTGATGGAATTATTGATTTACTTTATGAAGATGACGGCCAAGGCTTTGTTGTGGAGGAATCAAAACTGAATGGCATGGGAATGAAAAACTTAAAAGCACGTATTGAATCGGTAAAAGGATCGTTTAATATAGATTCAGGACTCAATAAAGGGGTGCAAGTTGTAATAAGTGTGCCTGTTTCAATGGAAGAAATAACTTCAAGTTAAGTGCTACTCCCCAATTTTACCCATTTCAACCCCTTCGGCATACGCCATTTGTATATTGTTTTCGTGTAGCGCCTTTTTAATGGCATTATTAAAAGCAAAGGTGCCTTCCCAAAAATCATCGGGTAGGGTATAAGGCCTCACGGCAATTTCAATCGTATGGCTATCAAAAACATGAATACCAATTTCCGGTTCGGGGTTATCTAATATAATAGGTATGCCCTTAATTGTTGTTTTAATTAGTTGCTCCACCAAGGGGTAGCTTTCTTCATACGGTATTACTACTTTTAGCTCCAATCTTATCATATCTTTATGCGAAAAATTGGTAACTACATTGTCGGTAATTTTAGAGTTTGGTACAATAAGCAAATTATGGCCGGGCGTGATTATCATTGTATTAAAAATGCCGATTTCTTTCACTTTTCCAAATTTATCATCCACACTTACCCAGTCGCCAGCCTTATAAGGCCTAAACGATAAGATTAATACACCTGAAGCAAAATTTCCTAAACTGCCTTGCAAGGCCATACCAACCGCAAAACTGGCAGTTGCTATTATAGCTACAAAGCCTGTTATGTCAGCCCCAATTATGTTGGCAACCACCATAAACAGAAATACTTTAAGCGTAACGTTTATAATAGAAGAAATAAAAGGCCTTAGGGTTTCGGTAATGCCTATTTTTTTAAGGGCAGTATTTATAACCTTTTTAAGGTGTTTAATAATTTTAAAGCCCACCCATAAAATAAAGAAAGCTAATAGTAAACGCGGAACTACATACACCGCTTGATCTATGGCTAAATCTAAATATTGTTGAAACTTAGTGGAAGAAAATTGATCCCAATCCATGGTAATCAGTATTAAATGATAAATTATAACTAGTGTCAGGTCAAGCATACTTTAGCCGAACCAAGATTTGACATTTTTGCCCTATACTTCTTTAAAAAATGTTTCCGTAGCTACGGCTATGGGCATATTTTTTGCATTGTCTAGCCCAAAAATGTCGGCAACTTATACGACACAGTACACTTGACTTAACACTAGGCTGCCAATTTATAGTATTTTATAATAATCATGCCTGTAGTCAGGGGTTTAATTAATAATAGGGTTACCCGTTTAAGTGCCCCAAAATATTAATTACACCTTGCCTTACCTATACATAAAAGCCAAATAACAAATAACAAATAAACTCCAAAAATGATGTAAGTTTTAAATACATGTGTTTGATTATTAAATAATTGTATTTTGATGTTTATTTGTGGTTACTACTCAGCTAACTATTCATAATAATTCAGATTAAGTAACTGTTCAGCCCAAAAAACATAGCCACAGCGTAGCGAAGACAGAAAGGCTCAGAGAACCACAAAGAAAGGTTTTTAAATGTATAAATTTTTGTGAAACCTGGAGACTTCGTGCCTTGGTGGCAAAAAAAGGTGCTTTAATGGGTGAATAGGTACCAGATTAAAATGAAAAGTATTTTTTTAGGCAATGCTTAAATCTAAAAATGAGTACATGCTACACATATATTTATTCTCACATTTTGAGGTCTAATAAACCAAAAAATAAGAAAACTATACTACCCACATTTAACTCCTTTGCAGGAGTAGCAAACCATAGCCTAACAAGTATCTTTTAATATGAAATTTTACATAAAATTATTCTTTACGGGTTTCCTCCTTACGGCCTTAAATCTACAGGCGCAGCATTCTTATATAATAGATAGCCTTAATAAGCTGTTAAAAAACGATATGGAAGTGTTAGACAGGGCTTATGTTCATGATGAGCTTTCTTATCAGTGGTTTACGCAAAGGCTTGATAGTTCGTTAATACACGGCAAACTTGCTTATAACCTATTTACTAATTTAAATGATTCAAAGGGATTTTCTCAAGCAGCTACCTCGGTGGCAATAGCTTTTCATTACCTAAATAAATGGGATAGTGCTGCTTGGTATTATGAGAAAGCATTGAAAATTAGGGAAGCCAACAAGGACTCACTAAAAATAGCATCCTCACTTAATAATTTAGGTGTAATGTTTATTGATAGAAAAGAGTATGCTAAAGCCACTAATTACTTAATTAAAACGATGAAACTTCGAGGAGTTTTAGGAGATACCATGGGCTTGGCCTTAACAAAGTTTAATTTGGGTCTTGTATTTAAAAAACAGGGGAATTTTGAAAAAGCAATCTCATATTATTTGGAAGCAAAAACGATTTTTAAGAAACTGAACAAGCAGCAGAACTATGAGATCGTATTGCTTAACTTAGGTTCAATTTATAACTCAATGGGGCAGTTTGATAAAGGCTTGGCCTACGGATCTGAGCTTCGTAAAATTGCAGAACAGAAGTCCTCTAAAAGAAATCTAGCCAAATCATACGTTAACCTGTCTAATTCGTATCAAGGGCTTGGCCAGGCAGATAGTAGTTTGTATTACATAACACAAGCGTTAACCTTTTTTGAAGAAGAAAAAGACACACTCAATATTGCTCAAACTCTTTTATCTATTTCACAATTTAATTTTGATAAAGGAAATTATTTAAGCTCCATTCGCTATTCTACCCAGCTTAATAGCCTAAATAAGGCAATAAATAATAGAGAAATTTTGGTGGAAAATCATTTGGTATTAGCCAGGGCTTATGCTCATATAAAAGAGTATAAAAAGGCTTATTTAAGCTTGCAACACTCATATAACCAGAAAGATTCACTTTTAACAACCTCTCTTAATAAAGCAATTACGGATTTAACACTTAAGTATGAGGCTGATAAAAAAGAAAAAGAAATTTCATCACTACAAATTAAAAATCAAGAGGCAGAAATTGCCAAGCAGAGGTTTGTCAATCAAAGAAATGTTTTTATTCTGGTAGCACTAATTGTTATTTTAGGAGCTATTTTTCTTTATGTTTTGCTTCGCTTAAAGTCAAAATCAAACCTTATTATTTCAAAATCTTTAGGCGAAAAGGAAGTTTTGTTAAAAGAAATTCATCATAGGGTTAAAAATAATCTACAAGTAATTTCAAGCTTACTGAGCCTGCAATCGAGGTTTATTGAGGATGAGCATGCTAAGGCTGCCGTAAACGAAGGTCAAAATAGGGTAAAATCAATGGCACTTATTCATCAAAAATTATATCAACACGATAATTTAGCAGGAGTAATAGCTATAGACTATGTTAAAAATCTAACTTCTGAACTTAAATCGTCTTATGAAATAGACTCGAATCTCGAAATAAAATATGCTATTAGTGATTTAAAAATAGATATAGATACGATTATTCCTGTAGGATTAATATTAAATGAACTTATAAGTAATGCCTTTAAGCATGCCTTTCCTGATAAGAATAATGGTGAGCTTTTAATTGGGTTGAAAGAAGAAGGAAATAAGCTCATAATGACAGTGAAAGATAATGGGGTAGGAGCCACAAAAGAGATTAATAATTCTGCTTCGTTTGGCATGCAGCTTATTAATTCTTTAGCATTAAAGCTTGAGGCCGAAGTAAATTTTAGATTTAATAAGGGTACAGAGGTAATCATTATTATTTCAAATTATAAGTTAGTTTAATGGCTATGTAAAGCCATATAAATTGCTATATTGCTGTATGAATAAGTCTGTACTTATAATAGAAGATGAGCCTTTAATAGCTCACGATATTTTCTACTGCCTAAAAGATATTGGCATTAATAACGTTAAAATATCGCTTAAATATGAATCTGCTATTAAAGAAATAGGCGAGTATAATTATGATTTAATATTGTTGGATATAAACCTTTCAGGAGAGCAGGATGGTATTGACATTGCAAATTTTATTATTAATAATAACCCAACTCCATTTATTTTCATTACATCGTATTATGATAAGCAAACAATTAATCGGGCAAAAAAAACCAATCCTGCAGCATACATTTTAAAGCCTTTTAATAAGCAGGATATACAGGTTAATGTAGAAATGGTATTACATAAAGCGAGTTATAATGAATTAAATAAGCCCGAAAAGATTTTTATAAAAGAGAAAAAGGAGCTTATTTCCATAAATCCATCAGAAATAGATTATGTAGAAGCCTATGATAATTATGCCATTATTCATATTAAGGGTAAATCGCATATCATTAGCCATACGTTAAAAAGTATTGAGGAAAAGCTATCGGGCTCAGGGTTTGAACGAATTCATAAATCTTTTCTAATTAACTTTTCCAGAATATCTATGATAAGTGGAGGGTATGTTTTTTTTGAAGAAAAAGAAATTCCAATAGGAAGAGCCTATAAGTCAGAATTTATGGCTAAAATATCTGCGCTTTAGTAAAGTATCTCCGTGCAATATGTCGTTGGCTAAATAAAACATGCCGTTGGCTAAATACTTCTTTGCATTAGGCTATTATTTAGTCAAATTTGGATAGTCTGACGATTTCTAAAATGCTATAACTCTGTTAAGCATATAGATAACTACTATTTAGTTTAGAATATAACGCTGTTTTTATGAATATGAAATTACTTCGAATTGGGTTGTTTTCAATGCTGGTTTTAACCCTTCAATTTGCTCGGGCTCAATCAGGTGTAGGTATAGGCACTTCCACCCCAAATGCCAATGCGGTGTTAGATATTGTATCTACATCTAATGATAAAGGTATTTTAATACCGAGGTTAACTACAGTTCAGCGCACCGCTATGAACGCCTCTTTAACAGTAAGTGAAAATGGGTTGATGGTATTTGATACTGATTTGAATGGCTTTTATTTTTGGAAAGGAACAGACTGGATGCCTGTAACAGTTGTACAAGACCTACAGTTAACAGGCAATATATTAACTATAACAAACAATGCTTCTGCCACCGATATAGACCTTGCTCCGTTTTCTGGCAGTAATACCGATAATCAAACCTTATCGTTAAATGGTACTGATATAACAATAACAGGAGGTAACACACTTGATTTATCTCCCCTGCAAGATGGCGTAAACGATGCCGATAGCGACCCCACTAATGAAATTCAGGATTTAAAATTGGTTGGCACAGACTTAACCATTACCAATAACGGTTCACCTACCACCATCGACCTGTCTGTAATTCAAGATGGAGTTGACGATGCTGATAATAACCCCACTAATGAAATTCAGGATTTACAGTTAACAGGCAACACATTAACCATTACAAATAATGCTTCTGCCACCAATATAGATCTTGCTTCATATTCTGGTAGCAACACAGATAATCAAACCTTATCGTTAAATGGTACTGATATAACAATAACAGGAGGCAATACACTTGACTTATCTCCCCTGCAAGATGGAGTAGATGACGCTGATAATGACCCCGCAAATGAGATACAAACTATAACAAAGGTTGGTAACACAGTAACACTTTCCAATGGTGGTGGTAGCTTTACTGATGCGGATGCCAGTGCCACCAACGAGCTTCAAACTATCTCAAAAACAGGAGTTGTTGTAACTTTATCAAACGGAGGAGGCTCCTTTAATGTAAATGATGCAGATGCAAGTACCACTAATGAACTGCAAAATCTAGGAAGCAGTGCTGCTGGAACAGATCGAACCGTAACCATTACAGGAGGAACAGATGCCACTTTTAGCATTGCCGATAATGATAATGACCCCGCAAATGAGATACAAACTATAACAAAGGTTGGTAACACAGTAACACTTTCTAATGGTGGTGGTAGCTTTACTGATGCGGATGCCAGTGCCACCAACGAGCTTCAAACTATCTCAAAAACAGGAGTGGTTGTAACTTTATCCAATGGAGGAGGCTCCTTTAATGTAAATGATGCAGATGCAAGTACCAGCAATGAACTGCAAAATCTAGGAAGCAGTGCTGCTGGAACAGATCGAACCGTAACCATTACAGGAGGAACAGATGCCACTTTTAGCATTGCCGATAATGATAATAGCACCACCAA
>JAMOMJ010000291.1 GCA_027067135.1 Cyclobacteriaceae bacterium | reverse complement strand
TGCTTATAATCAGATGTTTATATAAATACCACTTTGAATCAAGAAAGTTAAACCAAAACAAAAATTTGAATTGACTCAAAACAAAAATGATCAAGTCTTAAAAATCAATTAATAGAGGTTCCCTTAACCTCTGAATTAGTACTTCAATACACTATTGATACATGTTTAATTTTAGCCAAAAGAGGTAGCAGCACAGCTGATAAAAAATAAAAATTCATAGAACTTCAAAAAGGGATAAGAGCTTTTGGTACTGGATTCTTAATGGTTGGTAATTTTAGAATTGATGATACAATACCTGCTTCGGCAAGAATAGCTTATTTAGGGCTTGCTGAAAAACACATAAATAAAAGTTTATCAGAGAATTACAGTAGTTAACTGTTAATAAAGTGCAAGGGGTTTAATCAAAATTGGCTAAAACCCTTGCACCTGTTAATTTCATTAAATTAAAATTTAGTAAAATTATGTTAGTCCTAGGCACGTCATCTACTTCACAGGCTTCAGCTCGAAGTATTACAATACATCTTCGCTTTGCCTGTTCGTATCTAACGCACCTGGGACTTTTTCAGCAAGCCCTACTTATCAGCCAAAATTTTACACAAGGATTTATCCCCTATTGAATACTACAACGGACACAACATAAAAGAATTAAGCATTGAAAATCAAGATTGGAATTTCCTTAACCGTTTAAAACGACAGCCTGACAAATCGAGTTTTTATTATTGCTACAAGACGGTACAATTATTAACAAATAGTGAAGATGAATAAAAATTTGTACAATGCGAGAACGGCTAATATATGGAACGATTAAAAAACAAAAAAGTAAATGCCAGCCCTTAGCATCCATACACATTGCCAAGTCGCTCTAATATAACTCCGATAAAAAATCTTAGTTACGCTAGTTCGCCTGTTTCAAACTTGCTATTCCTCCAATAAGAAACTATACCCAATACCCCTACTATAGCAATACTATAATATACCCACGAAGGTATTGGCATAGGATCGCCTGCTGCATAAGAGTGTAAGCCTGAGAGGTAATAATTAACCCCAAAAAAGGTCATAATAATGGAGGCGAAAGCCAGCAAAGCAGCAAAATTAAAGGCATAAGCGCTTTTTAAGCCAGGAATAAATCGCATATGTAGTACAAAGGCATAGAAAATAATAGAGGCGAGTGCCCATGTTTCTTTCGGATCCCATCCCCAATAACGCCCCCAACTTTCGTTTGCCCAAACACCGCCTAAGAAATTGCCAATGGTTAAGAGAATGATACCAATACTCAAGGCCATTTCTATTACATAGGTAAGCTCTTCGATGGAAAGCGATAATCTTAGATTGTTCTTCTCAGTCTTAAATATCATAATGGATAAATTTAAGAATGCCAATAATGCGCCCAGGGCCATAAACCCATAACTTGCTGTAATGGTAGCCACATGAATAGTTAACCAATACGACTTAAGTACAGGCACCAGGTTTGTAATCTGAGGGTCTAAGAAGCTTAAATGTGCTACAAATAAGATAATGCCTGAAAGGAATGCCGTTACACCCAAAGTCATGGGTGATTTTTTACTAAACAACAGGCCTGCTAAAACGGTTGCCCAAGCAATATACACCATAGCTTCGTAGCCATTGCTCCAAGGCGCATGATCCGAAATATACCAACGCATACCTAAACCACCGGTATGTGCAATAAAGCCGAGAATGATTAACCCAAGCATTATTTTTATAGGAATGCTAAGCTGAACTTTTGGGTTGAGTATAGTGATAAAAACTAGAATCATAAGTACGAAACCGACTGACAGAAAGTAAGGAAACAAATTTTTGAAAATATTCCACTTATTAAAAAAAATCTCCATTGAAACTCGTTGCTCAGAAGGTAGTACTTCCCCTCCATAGGTTCGTTGGTATTTTTTAATTCCATCCAAAATCAAATCAGCTTGATCATAATCTTTGGTGACAATGCTTCTAAAGTATTGGAACGCCCCGTTGCGCACAAATACTGAATCGTCTCCCGAAAGGGTATAAAACTCTTCATCTAATGGAGAAACCCAATGGTGGTTAGGATCGTTGGGCACAGGAAACACTTTTAAAAGCATTCCTTGATACACCATATAAGAAATATTCAATCGCTCATCTATTTTCATCAATGCTTTATCAAACTTTGATTGCAGTGCTGGTTTTTTTGCATAAGCTGCGTTTACCAATTCTATGAGTTTATACTCTCCTTTTGCATTAAAAAAATCGTTATAGCTGGCATATTTACCAGTAACACCTAACATACTTTCTATTGCCTGGCTATCTACATCACGTTCTTTAATTTGAATCATTGGCACATGTTGCCATTCGTGGGCATTGCTCATCATACCCAACATTACCTGCTCTGGTGTATAGCCTTCTAATGAGCTACTCTTATATACCTTACGCAATAGGTCGCTTGCCAAGGAATTAATAGGCGTCATTCTACCCGCATTAGTTTGGTAAATTAACCTACCAAATGCCTCTGCCTGTTTTACAGGAGGCGCTTCAGGCACTTCTGCAGCCATTGCTGAGGAAGAGATTAAAAGTAATCCAATAATAGCAGTGGCTAGCTTCTGACGTTTTTTATGAACCCTATCAATTTGAGAAGAGAGATACCTGAACCTTGTTTTATTAGAAAAAACGATGGCTATTAAGCCTATGGCTAAGAGAATATACCCAATATAAGTTACCATAGTACCTGGCCTATCTCTATTAACAGAAAGCACAGTTCCCAACTCATCTTGATCGTACGAAGATTGAAAAAAACGATAACCACCATGATCCAGAATATGATTCATATAAATTCTAAATGGGTAGCTCTCATCACCATCTGTTACCACCACCTCACTGGCATACGAAGATGGGCTCATAGAGCCTGGATATCTATCCAATTGAAAATCTTTTAAGGTTACGGTAAAAGGCATTTCCACAATTTGTGAACCGTAGGAAAGGCTCATATTTACTCCTCCAATTTTCACAAACACAGGGTTAGGCTCATAGCCTCTACCTCCAAATAATAACACTTCTTGGGTTTGGCCCACACCAGATACCTCCAATACTATAGCATCTCTTGTTTGCTGTGTATTACTTTTTGTTTGTGCAGATACTATTTTTATTCTGCCCTTAGGGTCATGACCCGTAATTACAAAATTAATTTCACCAATGGTATAGAGCGTTCTAAACAAAGCAGACACCCATTGATTGGCTTCGATCTGAGCCATTTCACGCGTATCCATACTCATAGTATTAATTGGAAAAGGCGTATTGAGAATTAAGCCAGAATCAGAAGCAATAATGCGTAAAGTGCTCGTGTCGCCAAGAGCATTAAAACTAATTGGCATCCCACTCAAATTGCTTACTTCTCCATTAGAGAAATAGCGATTCTCTCTACCTCTACCTCCTGCTGTTACCAATGTAAGCATAGGGGCTCCAAGCTCTTCATTATGCTCAACAATTTGTGTAGCATTAAAAATGAATTGTTTTAATTTAAAATTGACCGAGCCTGAAGCAAGAGAAACTGAATTTGAATATCGGTTATTCTTTATACGGCTAAAAAGCACTTTATCATGAAACTCTTTTTTTACATCACCATCTAAAATAGTGGCATTAATATAGGTTTGTTCAGAGATGAATGTATTCGAAGACTCCCCTTCACGAATATGCATCATACCTTCTTCCCCAAAGAAACGGGTAATACCAGCACCAATTAAAATTATTATAAAGGCCACATGAAAAAGCAGGTTAACCCACCGGTCGCGTTTGTACATTTTTTTTACCACGATAACGCCAACCATATTAACTACCATTACCCCCATTAACACCTCAAACCAAAGCGCTCTATACACAATAGATTGGGAGCCAATAGGGCCAAAATCATTTTCTATAAAAGTGGCTACACCAATGCTTACCCCAAAAACAAGCAATAATGCACCAGAAAACGACATGGAAAAGAAATGCTTAATAAATTTCATATTAACTATGTGATTTTACGCACGCAAAGGTATAGTAAATACACCCTTAGATAACCAAGTAAATAAAAAAGTTCTTAGCTTAAATGAGGCAATATCTTTCAATTCTATCTGCTTAAAAAATGGTTCATTATAAGCCGTTTATCTAACGGACACCTCTATTAATTGATTTTATCACACAAGCAATTAATAGAGATGCCCTAACGTCTTATTTATTCATAAAGAAATTTAGGAATCACCTGGCAAATATGCTAACGAGAAAAATAAAATGTATCTATTCAGGTATTATAGTTAGTGCCTCTAAGAAAACAGATCTTTTTTGATAAAATTCAAAATGTGTATGAATAATTCAGGCTAAGGTCTACTTTTAGCAGTTAATACTATCTCGAATAAATTCTATAAACAATATGTTTAATCAGTTATATTTTATGGGTTACTGTCATTATATTTCCTACTGGGAGAAAAAAAATGAATACATAAACGACCCTGAGACTAAGGTGATTTATCAAAAAATTGCACTCAAAAATGCAACGGTAATCCCCTCACTACCAATAATGATCCCAGCTCTTCTCTTATCAGCATTTTTATTTATGGTTTATGTGGAAAATCCGAAATTGCCAATGATTTTGTCTATTTTGTCTTTGATGGCTATCATAACATTTATTTTTCGAAAAATATACGTTACTGACGATTACGCTGAAGAGACTTTAAAGAGGTACGAAAGCACGTCAAAACAAGACAGAAAAAAAATTAAAAGAAACGCGATATTTTTTTTTATAATAATGTTCTTTTTCTTCATATTTACGATTGTTGCTGGAGGGCGATTGGCCTCGATTGTGTTTAGATAAAAAAGAAAGGAAGAGGAAAAAGAGATAGAACATCTCGTTTTGCAACTATAGAAACACCTAATTAATTCTATAAACAATATGTTTAACCAGTTATATTTTATGGGTTACTGTCATTTTATTTCTTACTGGGAGAAAAAAAATGAATACATAAACGACCCTGAGACTAAGACAATTCATCAAAGAAATGCACTCAAGGATGCAACGTTATTCCCCGCAGTACCAATAATGATTCCAGCTCTTTTCTTATCAATGTTTTTATTTATGGTTTATGTAGGAAATCCGAAATTGCTACTCCTTATCTCTATATTGGCTTTAATGCTTATAATAAGATGGATTTCGAAAAAAATACGTTACTGACGATTACGCTGAAGAGACTTTAAAGAGGTACTATATATATAATATTTTCAAACTGAGGGTAAAATAAGATTGATACGATTGTTACTTTGAGGGGCGCAAAAGAAAATATCATTAATGCTAACTAACCTGAGCTGGATATTTGATTGGACTGTTAATCCAAATAATTCGGCTTTTAAAGATTATTTACCCTAGTGTCGTGTCAACACTAGGGTGCCACCACTTGCATTAACAATCCACAAAAGTAAGCACCTGCAGTGCCTAGCGTATAGCCCATTACAGCCAATAACACTCCTACGGGTGCTAGCGAAGGGTGAAATGCAGCAGCCACAATAGGTGCAGAAGCTGCACCCCCTACATTGGCCTGACTACCCACTGCAACAAAAAAGAAGGGAGCTTTAATGATTTTAGCCACCGTTAATAAAACCGTAACATGAATAACCATCCATAAGCCTCCTACTAAAAAGAAGCCGGGGTTGTCGAATATGGCCAGCACATTCATTTTCATACCAATCGTGGCCACCAAAATGTAAATCATTACACTGCCAATACGAGAAGCTCCCACACCTTCAAGCTCTTTAGCTTTTGTAAACGATAAAACTAAACCTACAATCGTGGCTGTAATTACAATCCAAAAGAAAGTACTATTAAGGCTATAATCATTTAAAAAAGGATAATTGGTTTCAATAAATGGAGCTACAACCCCTGCTACAGCATGTCCAATGGCCGCTGCCACAAAACCTACAGTTAATACTGTTATTACATCTGTTAATGTTGGAATTTTAGCTATACTAGCACGATAGGTTTCCACCCTCTCTTTTAAGTGCTCAATAGCGGAGGCATCGGCATTAAAAAACTTATCAACCTTGGCTGAGCGTGCAGCGCCAAACAGCAAAAAGGCCATCCAAATATTAGCTACAATTACATCTACCGCAATGGAAGTTGAATATAAATCATCGCTCGGCTTAAACATTTCATACATCGCTGCCTGGTTAGCACCCCCGCCAATCCAACTGCCTGCAATGGTGGTCATGCCACGCCAAACCGCATCAGGCCCTACTCCACCTACTACATCGGGGGCAATAAATGAAGTGAGTAAAATAGCCAATGGACCACCAATGATAATACCCACTGTACCTGCCAAAAACATAATTATAGCTTTAAAACCAAGTTTTTTAATTTCCTTCATATCCACGCTAAGTGTAAGCAAGGCTAAACTGGCTGGCAATAAATACCTTGAAGCCACAAAATAAAGGTTGCTTTGCTCCCCATTAATTATGCCCATGGAGTTAAGTATAGAAGGAATAAAATAACATAGAAGCAATGCAGGAACATATTTATAAAATGAAACAAACCCCGATTTCTTGCTACTTGAAGTTTTAAAAATCACCATCAAAATGGTCATCAACAAACCTAAAACAATGGCATCGTTGGTTATAAGGGGTTCGTGACCTACTGAATTTGATAACCTAAATAATTTTAACATATTTAAAATTTTAACACAAGTATATTAATTAAAATTAGCAATGTACAATTATCAATTTTTCTCAACTTACAGACTAAATGTAATCGACTATCAAACTGTGGACTGAATGCTGTGGACTATGGAACTATAAACTCTTCAAAATCTCCTTAAATTCAGCAAGCATCATAGATGTTGCTCCCCACACATGATGACCATTAAAATCGAAATACGGAGCCGTTAAAAATACACCTTGTTTAACTTCAATTCTTTTTTCCTTAACCAAATTTGTAGTTAGTAACTGATCGATAGATACCTCCAACACTTTAGCCACTTCATACTCATCTAGCTTAAACTTTGGCGGACTATCTAAATACCCGATAACAGGGCGCACATTAAAGTTACTTACAATAATAAAAAGGTCGGTTAACCGACCCAGTACATTAACTAACCCCCTCTGCACCCCAATCTCCTCTTCGGTTTCGCGCAATGCTGTAGCTTCAATAGATGAGTCCGTTGGCTCCACCTTACCTCCAGGAAAACTTATTTGTCCTGAATGTACACCATCATACGTATGGCGTTGTATAAGCGGAAAGTAGATTTTACCCATTTTTTTGTAAAGCAAAATCAAAACAGCACCTTCGTTCGCTCCTTTTTTAATATCAATAGCAAATCGATCTTGAAGCCAATTTGCTTTGGGCATCATACGTTTTTGAGCAGTTTTACCTGGTAATGGCAGTTTTAATTGTTGTTGTAATTTAGTAACAAAAGGAATCATATTGTAATTTTAATTTTTTTGTTTACTTTTAGCGAAATTTCGCAAAATGCAAATATCTGCTCAAAACGTACGATTTATATTTGGCCTCAAATTAAAACAGCTTAGAGCAGAAAACAACTATTCACTATCGCAATTATCTGGGTTAACCAATATTTCTAAATCCTACCTCAACGAAATTGAAAAAGGAAAGAAATATCCTAAGCCAGAAAAAATAGGAAGTTTGGCAAAGGCTTTAAATACCAGCTACGATAATTTGGTATCTCTTCAGCTAAGTAAGCAACTAACTCCTATATCTGCATTGATAAAATCAGATATATTAAATGAACTTCCATTAGATTTTTTTGGGCTTTCGGCCAATGATCTTCTGGTAATATTGGCGAGTGCACCTATTCAGTTCAGTGCTTTTGTTGATGCCCTAATCCGTATTGGAAGGGAACATGATTTTAAGGTGGAAAGCCTCTATTTTTCAGTACTTCGATCTTTTCAGGAAATGAATAATAATTATTTCCCTGAACTTGAGACTGCTGCAAAAAAACTACGAAAAGAAATACAATTAGATGCGCAACTAACTCAAATTAAAGAAAAACTTATTGCGCTTTTAGAAACTGACTACGGGTATCAAATAAATTTGAACGGGTTTAAAGACAAGCCTAAGTTAGCCAATTTAAGGTATTTATTAGTTTCAAATCCAACACCCACATTACTCATCAACAAAAAGCTTAGCCCTCCTCAAATTACATTTATACTTAGCCGAGAAGTTTGTTTAAACCTCTTAAAAGTTAAAAAACGCCCTCATACTTCTTCGTGGATAGAAACCAAATCATTTGAGCATGTGCTCAACAATTTCAGGTCGTATTATATGGCCAGTGCTTTATTGCTAGATGAGCGCTCATTTACAAAAGGACTAGTTGACTTTACGAAAAAGCCAGTATTCAACCCTGAAGAAGTAGTTGCTCTAATAAAAGACACCCACGTAAGTTCGGAAGTGTTTATGCTTAGAATCACCAATTTAGTGCCTCGCTATTTCAGGTATTCCAATTTGTTTTTTACAAGGTATAACCACTCCTTAAATGACGACACATTTACCCTGAGCAAAGCCCTAAACGGAGCAGGTTTGTCACAGAGCGATTCTAATCATTTGGAAGATAAAGCTTGTCAGCGATGGGTAGCCATTAATACCCTAACTCAATTGAAGAAAATGCAACAAAAGGAAAACAAAAGCCCAACCTTTTGCTCTATTCATAAAGTAAAGTTTGAGGGTTATAAAGGAGAATTTTTAATCATTTCGATGACTCATTCTGTTACACCTAGCAATAATCTAAACTGCACTATTTCAGTAGGTTTTTTAATGGATAACCGATTTATGGCTCAGACTAAGTTTGCTCACGACCCAAACATTAAAGCTCATACCGTAACTTATGATTGGTTAAAGAATCAAACCAATGTGTATGACGGCATATCAAATACGCCTATTTTAGCAAGAGAACAAGAGTTGGTAGATTTAAGGACAGAAATTTACAATTCTTTAAACAAATAAACTTACTCAAACCCATCGGGTGCCTTACGATGGTGGGTTGCCTGCTCATAAGCATACGTAAGTTTAATAAGTGTAGGCTCATCATACATTCTTCCTAAAAATTGCAAACCCGCTGGTAAATTTTCATACGTATAACCCATTGGTATCGTAAAAGCTGGCTGGCCAGTATGTGGTGCTATTACTTGACTATTATCTCCTTTATAACCCTCGAAATCTCCAATTTTTGCAGGGGGGAAATTCCATGATGGATAAACCAGGGCATCTACTTGTAAACTGTCCATCACATTTCGGATAGCCTCTCGATACTCAATCCGATGAGGATCGGTGTAAGGGTCGCCACATGCTCTGCCCTCTTCTAAGGGCGAAGGGTGCTCCATAAAATAGTTCAGGGTTCCTTCAATATAATCTGAGTAGCCCCCAAAAGCTATTACCTCTTCCAAGGAATGAACAGGCATCTTATCC
>JAMOMJ010000290.1 GCA_027067135.1 Cyclobacteriaceae bacterium | reverse complement strand
AGTTGAATACCAATCATTAATGGACTATCTTAACACCCTTGTTAATCAATTGCCTGAAAGAAGGCGTGAAGTATTTATTAAAAGTAGAATAGAAGACTTACCTGTAAAAGAAATAGCAGACCAAATGGGGATTAGTGCCAAAACTGTTGAGAATCAGCTAACAGCCGCCACCAAATTTATAAAAGCCAATTGGCTAAACGACCACCTTCCAGCTCTTTTGTTTCTTGCCTTATTTCTTACCTGATATTGTTCAAAACTCCATATTGCCATTTCCTTCATAGGTAAAGTCAGGTCAGACGATAGTCAGACCGGATACAAGACCGAATCCAAGCTATTGATTCTGGTCAGTTAGATTCAACTATCGTCTTATCCAGAGGTTTACGAAGATAGCTATCAGGTTATGGACAGACACTTCTAAGTAGGGCTTGCTGAAAAAGTCCCAGGTGCGTTAGATACGAACAGGCAAAGCGAAGATGTATTGTAATACTTCGAGCTGGAGTCTGTGAAGTAGATGACGTGCCTGGGACTAACATAATTTTACTAAATTTTAATTTAATGAAATTAACAGGTGCAAGGGTTTTAGCCAATTTTGATTAAAAAGCCTGCACTTTATTAACAGTTAACTACTGTAATTCTCTGATAAACTTTTATTTATGTGTTTTTCAGCAAGCCCTAAGTATTTTTTAATTGTCAGGTAGGGGGATTCTTGTCCAGATAGATATTACTAATATAATTTTAAGCCAGAGAAAGGTTTATAGAAAAAATAATGAATAATAAAATTGACAAAGAGGTATTGTTGAGGTATGTGAATGGGAAATTCACACACGAGGACAAAGAATATATTGAAAATGTTTTTGAAGATGAGAGCTTCAAGCCGGAACTTCAAAAGCATTTAAGTGCCGACTGGTTCGAATTATGCAAGCAGGATAATCTTGGGGAGCATAGTATGGATCATATCCTTCATAAACTTTATTACAATATTAAGCACGAAAAGAAAAACCCGAAAAAGGGAGTGCTGGTTTCACTTTGGAAAACGTACTCCAAAGCTGCTGCAGTATTATTATTCCCGTTAGCATTGGCATACAGTGTTTACTATTCTTCAAATATTCAAGAAGTTGTGCAACTTAATGAAGAGGTATCCTACGCAGAAATACATGCCCCGCTTGGTTCAAGAATTAGCTTTAGCCTTCCTGATGGAAGTACTGGCTGGCTTAATGGTGGTTCTATACTTAAATACCCCGTAAAATTTGCTGCCACAAGAGATGTAGAGCTAACAGGAGAGGCTTATTTTGACATTATTAAAAATAAAACCAAGCCTTTTAATGTAATGGCAGGCAATGTAAATATTTCGGTGCTTGGCACCAAATTTAACGTTGCAGCTTACAGCGATGACAGCAATGTGGATGTAGTGCTGGAGTCGGGAAAAGTTAGGTTGTATGATTTAGGCAATAAGAAATTTATAGAAATGGAACCTGACGAGCGGGTAGTGTATAAAAAGGAGGAACAAAAGATTGTAAGCAAATCAAAAGTGAACTCTAAAAAATACTCATCCTGGAAAGAAGGAAAGCTTGTGTTTAGAAATGATCCCATTGAAGAAGTAGCCAAAAGGCTGGCCAGATGGTATAATGTAGATATAGCTGTTAGCCAATCGGCCAATGCCGACTTTAGGTTACGGGCAACTTTTGAAGACGAAGATATAGAAGAAGTCTTGAGGTTACTTAAGCTAACTTTTCCTATTGATTATAAATTTGAAAAAAGGAAAAAAGATGCACAAGGAAAATTTGAAAAGAGAAAAATAACGATAGATGTAAATTAATTATAAAATTAAACCCAATAGCCTATGACTTAACCAAACTTAATTAAAAGAAACAGGAAAGTGTTGGAGCACTTCCCTGTAAGCTTTAGTAGATCAGACATTTACAAAATAAATTGAACACTAAAACATTACAAAATTATGAAAAATAATGGTAATGAAGGGAAAATATCCTCCCTTCTTTTACAAAAAATATGGAGAACCATGAAAATTACTACACTATTTATTGTGCTAGGAATTATAAATGTAATGGCTTCTGACGCATATAGCCAGAAGGCAAAAATTACATTAAACGTAGCCAATGCCAGCCTTGAGGTGGTTTTGGATGAGATTGAGAGCCAAAGTGAATTTTACTTTCTTTTCAATCAGCAACTTATTGATATTAACAGGAAAGTACAGGTTAATGCAAAAAATCAAAAAATCAGTAAAATTTTAGATAGGATATTTAAAGATACCGGAGTTACTTATGAGGTGTTTGACCGTCAAATAGTGCTAACTAAAACAGATGTGGAGAATGCAATTGCCGATGGAGCACCAAACGATGCCATATACTATAAAAACAGGTCGGATGTAAAAGGTACTGAACTTACAGCAAATGCTGCCCAGCGCATTGAAAAAACAATTTCAGGTACGCTTACAGATGCAGTTGACGGAACAGCTCTGATTGGTGCAAATATTGTAGAAAAAGGAACAGCGAATGGCACGGTAACCGATGCCGATGGCAAATACAAACTTTCAGTAGCCGATAATGCCACTACACTTGTTTTTTCTTACATAGGTTACGAAACACAAGAAGTTGAAATCGGAAACCAATCGGTAATTAATTTAGCCATGACCCCCGACCTTAAACAATTAGAAGAAATTGTGGTGATAGGTTACGGTAGTGTTAAAAAGAGTGATTTAACTGGTTCAGTAGCTTCTGTAAGTGCCGAAGAATTAACGGCTTATCCGGCCATTGATGCTTTACAATCATTGCAGGGAAGAGCCGCAGGTGTTACTATTACCAGTACCAATGGTGAACCTGGTTCTGCCTATAGAATCCAGATTAGAGGTAATACTTCTATAAATGCCAGTAACAATCCTTTGTTTGTTATAGATGGTTTAATTGGTGGTGTAATGCCTCCACCAGAGGATATTGAAACTATGGAAATTCTTAAAGATGCCTCGGCTACTGCTATTTATGGAGCAAGGGGAGCTAATGGAGTGGTTATGGTTACTACCAAAAGAGGCAAAACAGGAGCACCACAAATTAATTTTTCATCTTCCTGGTCATCGCAAAAAGAGGTAAATCGCTTAGAGTTACTAAATGCAGATCAATTTGCTGCATATATACAGGAAATAGATCCTACTTATACCCCCGAACTAACAGGCGCAGGTACGGATTGGCAAGATGAGATATACCGAAATGGCGGACTGCAAAACTACCAGCTTTCTATTGGTGGAGCAACCGACAATGTTTCTTACTATGTATCAGGTACTGTATTCGACCAAAAAGGTATAGTGCAGGACTCTGAGTATAAAAGGTACTCCCTTACTTCTAATATAGATGTGAAAGCCTCAAAATGGCTCAACTTTGGAACTAATGTGTTTGCTCGAAGAACCAAGCAAAATGGGATTAGAACACAAGAAGGTGGCGATGCTGCGCAAACAGGTGTAATATCCGGTGCATACAAGTTTATGCCTACACAAGGCATTAGAGATACTAATGGTAGATTTTCAGTAGCAGACAGAGGCTTTCCGATAGATAACCCTTATGCTATGGCTACCGAGTTGGAAAACGAGACCATTCAGGATTTGTTTCAGGGCAATCTATATACAGAAATCAATATAATAGATGGGTTGAAATTTAAAACCACACTTGGTTCTACTGTAAATAACACAAGGTTTGGGCAGTATTATCCCACTACCTTAGAACGTGGCGATGCCGCTGATGGCGAAGCAACACTTAACTTTAGAAAAAGTACATCAGTACTTAGCGAGAGTTATTTAACCTACGCTAAATCCTTTGCCGACATCCATAATTTAACCTTAATGGCAGGTTATTCCTACCAAAAAACCCGTTCCGAAAGAGTAGGAGTAGTGGCTACAGGGTTTACATCTGATTCCTTTTCCTTTTGGAACTTAGGAAACACTACTGATCCTGCTAACGTAAATTCTAATTTAACAACAACTGAATTTGAAGCTTTTTTTGGCAGGTTAAATTATACACTTAACGGTAAATATTTACTTACACTAACCGGTCGTAGCGAGTCATCTTCTGTATTTGCTAAAAATAATAAAACAGGGTTTTTCCCTTCGGCTGCCTTTGGTTGGAAAGTGTCAGACGAGGGTTTCTTGTCAGGTTCAAATACCATAAACTTGCTAAAACTGCGTGCCAGTTGGGGGCAGGTAGGTAACCAGGGTATAGGCGCATACCAATCTCTTGCAAATTTCGCAGAAACCACAACTACCGTTCAAAATGGTTTAGTTCCTGCTCTTTTCCCAGAAAAAATTGGGAATGTGGATTTAGGTTGGGAAACCACCACGCAAACTGATATAGGTGTTGATTTTGAAGTATTGGGTGGAAGAAT
Organism: Cyclobacteriaceae bacterium; assembly: GCA_027067135.1. Classification (GTDB taxonomy): domain Bacteria; phylum Bacteroidota; class Bacteroidia; order Cytophagales; family Cyclobacteriaceae; genus JAKISE01. Next base: position 5,045 of record JAMOMJ010000290.1, on the reverse strand, counting down.
AGGTCTAACTGCTGATTATTATATTATGACCACGGATAATCTTTTATTCAACGTGCCTTTGCCTGCTTATACAGGTTTCTCTTCTCAACTTCAAAATATAGGAACAGTACAAAATAAAGGGTTTGAGTTTGCCGTAAACGGAGCTGTTTTACAAGGCGACCTTAAATGGAATACCAGTGCTAATATTACATTTAATAAAAATACCATCATAGAACTTGTTGAAAACGAAACCGATGGGAATGATATTCCATATTCATCATCTCCTTTGCCCGGTGGTGGCGATACTCAAATTTTAAGAGAAGGAGAATCGGTAGGCACATTTTGGGGCTTTGTTTATCAGGGTGTTTCGCAGGCAGGCGACTCTTTGCTCTTAGGCAGCGAAGGCATTGTAGGGGGCGAGAGTTTTAAAGACTTAAATGGTGATGGTGAGTTAACCGAAGATGACCGTACGATTATAGGAGATCCTAATCCTGATTTTACCTGGGGTTGGAATAACGATTTTAGTTATAAAGGCTTTAACTTAAATATTTTTATCCAAGGCACAAAAGGAGGAGATATGTTTAATTACACTCTAATGGAGCTGGGAGTTCTTAATGGAAGGAATAATGCAACTGTTGATGCGCTTAACCGCTGGACTCCAACCAATACCAATACAGATATCCCTGTAGCCAATGCTGCAAGAAGTTTTGTTACTTCAGACAGGTGGATAGAAGACGGCAGTTATGTACGAGTAAAAAATGTTTCGTTAAGTTATAATTTCCCGCAGTCTTTATTAGACAATATCGGGCTAAGAACAGCTCGTATTTATGTGAGTGGACAAAACCTACTAACGTTTACAAAATACAAAGGGTTAGACCCCGAGGTGGTGTATAATGGTTCGGCTAGCAACCTTGGGCTTGATTATGGCAGTTACCCAAATGTTAAATCTTACACGGTAGGATTAAACATTGGTTTCTAAACATTATTGTAAATTAAAATATAATTAATATGAAAAATATAGTTAAAATATCGATACTGAGCTTAGTTGCCTTCTTTGCAAGTTGTGCAAATTTGGACGAAGTGCCGGTAAGTCAAACTTCTCCTGATGGGTTCTATCAGATTTTGGATGATGTAAAACCGGTTATTAATGGTACTTATGGTCTAATGGCTTCATCAAACTATTATGGGGCAGGCTTAACCGTACCTTTAATGCTAATGAGCGATATGGTGGATAATGCCTTTGAATATAGTGATTACACGGAGTTTAGCCCTTTTATATTTACTTCTAATAATTCTTATGTAAAAAATATGTGGGCGGTTTCGTATCAGGTAATTGCTACAGCCAATTCTGCTATTGATGGATTAGCAATAATAGATGAACCTAATGAAGATCGAAGAAACCGATACATTGGAGAAGCACGCTTTGTACGTGCATTTGTATATTATCATTTAGTGCGCTTGTTTGGAGATATACCTTATTTAGCTTCTTCGGAGTTAGGTGATGATTTAGCGGCCATTAAGCAAACACCGGCTAGTGAAGTGTATGATAATATAATTGCAGATTTAACCTTTGCTTTTGACCATTTATCAACAAATCCTCAGGGGGACATTAGGTCGAGGCCGTCTAAAGGAACAGCAGCAGCCTATTTAGCTTCTGTACACATGACCTTGGGTAACTGGCAACAGTCTTACGATAACGCCAAATGGGTAATTAACAATGCAGGTGAGCTAAACTATGCCCTGGCAACCGATTATCAGGATTTGTTTAGAAATAGCGAGCAATGGTCATCGCAGGAAAATATCTTTGTGATGGATTTTAGGGCTAACACTGCCGGTGGAGAAAGCGATATTACTTATGAGAATGATGGTAAAATTGGCCCGTTTAATGGAGTGTCAGGGGGAGATAAACCTATTAGGGGTTGGAGTATGCTAGTGCCTCATATAAATGTATATAATACGTGGGATGCCAGCGATTATAGGTTAAAAGTAAGCATGACCGACTCATTAATAATGAGAGATGGAACAGGAATTGTAAGGCCTTATACTGAATTTGACTGGCCTGCACCGCATATCGCTAAATACAACAGGTTTTATGGAGACGGTAGAAGTACAGCCGGATGGAGATCAGACTTAGATTATATTGCGTTTAGGTATGCAGAAGTACTACTTATTGCTGCCGAAGCAGCGAATGAGTTAGGCAATACCGCAGAAGCAGTAGGTTATGTAAATCAAGTTCGATCACGTGCACGCCAAGGCGGTACAATTGATTTTTATGGTAATGGTTATGGCTCCTATGGCCCTTCTGCTTCACCTGCCGATGTGGTTGGAGTACCATCGCAAAGTGATTTCAGAGACCTTGTTTTAGAAGAAAGACGTATTGAATTATCTTTTGAATTTAAAAGATGGTACGATATTGTTCGTAGAGATTTAGGTGCTCAGGTATTTGGAACTTCCGGGCTTGAACCACAACCTAATTTTAATAGTTTTAGATATAAACTACCTCTACCTCAGGGAGATATGGATAGAAATTCAAATTTTGTTCAAAACCCGGGTTACTAATATTACTATTAGTCAGGCATCTTGCTTCTTTTAAAGCAAGATGTCTTTTTTACATTTTTTTACATATCTGCGCCCAAAACCATAGACTGCGGACTAAAAAACCATGGACTATCGACTAAACAATCGTGGACTGTGGACTAACAACTGTGGACTATCGACTAAACAACCATGGACTAAACTACCCCTATGAAACCAACCCTAATAGCTTCTTGTTTTAGTATTAGCATTATTAGCTTTTTCTCTTGTTCGCAAACAGGCACAATAAAAGAAAGTGCTGCAAAGGAAATAGCGTTTTTAGCTAAAGAAGTTAACAGCAACGAAATACCTGTTGGAGATAAAACCATAGTATTTACAGGTGTTTCTCTTATTGATGGGGTATCAGAATCTCTCATTAAAAATGCTACTGTAATTGTGCGCAACGGACTTATTGAGAAAGTAGGAGAGGCAGGAGCTAATATTCCGTCAGAAGCCGAAATTATAAATGGAGAAGGGCTTACCCTTATGCCCGGTTTAATAGATGCCCACTTTCATTACGATTACGTAAAACATTATCCAACAAAGGCGTTAAAAAATGGGATAACCTCTGCAAGAGACCCCGGGCAATGGATTGAAGCCTATGATTTTGAACGCCAAACAGGCGACCCTTTGCCACGGCTGTTTTTAACCGGCCCGCATATAGATATGCCACCACCATCCTGGCCTAACGATTCGTATATGGTGCGCGATAAAGCCGAAGTAAAACAAGCTATGGATTATTTAATTGGGCAAGAGGTTTCGGCCATAAAAATATACCACAGGTTACCGTTAGGCTTAATTAAAGAAGTGTGCGACATTGCCCATGCACATGGGTTGCCGGTAACAGCACACCTGGAAATTACAGATGCTCGTCAGGCTATTTTGGCTGGTTTAGATGGCATAGAACATGTTACTTCTGTAGGCACTGCACTGGTATCAAAAAAAAGGGCGGAAGTGTTTAGGCAACACATGCTGGCCGATAATGATGCAAGAAAATCTGGCCGCTTTGAAATGTGGAAGAATATTGATGTAAATAGCCAGGCAGCCGATTCTATGATAAGCTTTTTAGTAAAACACCAAACTTTTTTTACACCCACATTAGGAGCCTACGAGTATAGAATTGAAGGTGAAAAAAATGACAGCATAAGGTTAATAGGTTTTCAGCGTATGATGGATTTTATTGGCAGATGCCAAAAAGCCAATGTAAGAATTGTAGTGGGTTCTCATGGCCCCTGGGTAGAATATGCTGAGAGGGGCTGGTCGTATCAGCACGAAATGGGATTACTGGCAAAAACCGGGATGGATAATATGAAAATAATCAAAGCCTCTACCATAGAGCCGGCACGATTTTTAAAAATAGACCATCGCTTAGGCAGCATTGAAAAAGGCAAGCAGGCCGACCTCTTACTCATCGAAGGAAATCCGCTGGAAAACATAAAAGATATGTACAACATTAAAAAAGTAATGCTAAATGGCCAATGGGTAAACTAGCAACCATTGACTGTGGCCTATCGAATCGACTAAAAAACAACAAATAATGAATAAAAAAACAACCCTTGTACTTTTAATTGGCTTTATACTTGTAATCATTCAAAACCCGGTAAATGCACAAACAATTTATGTAGATAGCCAGCTATCGGCTAATTGTACCGGAAACTATTCAATTGCCAATCGAAATTGCAGTGGTTCAGATGGAGATGCCTACCGAACACTTGCAGGTGCTGCAAATGCTGCTACCGCAGGTATAACCGTACTAATCAGGGCAGGGAGTTTTTCGGAGCAACTGAGCCCGCAAAATTCAGGAGAAGCAGGTAATTACATCACCTTTAAAAATTACCAGAACGAAGTGGTAGAAATAACCGGAGAATCACTTTCGCCTGCAATTTGGATAGAGAAGAAAGATTACATTGCCATAGAAGGGCTCCAGATTAGAGAGGTGAAACGCTGGCTAAACGCCTTAGGGTCAAACTACCTCATTATTAAAGATAATATTTTTGAAAAAGCCTTGGATGCTGGAAGCAGCTCAAAAACAGGTATTTTTTTACAATCGTGTAATAATACCCAAATCTTAACTAATAAAATGCACGATACCACCCAGGACAACCTTGGCATGGTTGATTGCGACTATAACCTGATAGAGGGGAACACAATGACCAAAGGGCTTCATGCCTTATGGGCTTTAAAATGCAGTAATTATAATATTATACGAAACAACTATTTTCATAACGAACTACAGAAAATAGGGGAAATATATGATTGTGACAATTCAGGTTTTGGAAGCACGGAATTTCCTAAACTTAACTCTTTGGATGATACTAAGTATAATGTAGTAGAAGGCAACGTATTTGCCTATACACCGTCCTCAGGCGATGCTTCGCCTTATGCAGGTATTCAATATGCAGCCCAAAATGGTATTATACGTAACAATATGTTTTATGAATGTACAGGGCCCGGGCTATCACTTACCATATATGGTGGCGAGGCATCTAATA
>JAMOMJ010000289.1 GCA_027067135.1 Cyclobacteriaceae bacterium | reverse complement strand
ACATTGCCGGTATCAACCCCCAATTTTTTTAGCCCTTCAGTATTATGAAAGGTGCAATCTGTGCATGCTTCCTGGTTATTGATTGTCATCTAATTGTAGTTTTTTAATGAGAATTAAATCTGCTAATGAATTACGTAGTGCAATAGACGTATTACGTACTTTATACGCAATTGGGTCTTTCAACGGGCTTTCCAGATCAACTTCTATTTGGGTACCTTTCAAAATACCTAAATCTAACAGCCTTCTTCTGCTGGCTCCTCTACACTCTTTGGAGATACCTATTACTTCTGCCTTTTGCTGCTTTTTTAAGGAAGAGAGTCGCTTTGCTTGTTCTTCATAAACTTCATCAGAATTAAGAGGAACAATGCTAATGTTGGCAGCCACAATAGGCGAAAATGAATGGTTTTGGCCTTCGCAATTAATTACAATCTCATTTTTATCGGATTCAATAATCTTAATGTGAGAACCTATAAGCATTCTTTTGGCCAAAATTTGTTGATAAATTGCTCCGGGTTCGTCTTCGATATGCGCTATTTTACCAGGGGTATTCAATGGGTATGCTGGTAACGGAATCCATTCAACAGGTGCAATGTTACCTTCGTGAGATGGGATAGGGTCTCCGTGTGGGTCGAACAGAGGATTGCCAAGAGTATTGCTAAGAGCCGATATTTCATTCTCGCTTAATTGATGCTCCATTTTTTCAGCTAAATAATGCCAATCAGAGGGCTGGTGTCCTGTTCTTTCAGCCAAATATTTTTCCCAAAGGCGGTGTGTTCTAATAATCTTTAAAGCGTATGACTTTCCTTCGCTCGTTAAATGAATAGTGTCGTTTAAGGTTTCTACTAAATTGGCCTGAGTCATTTGAACTACCATTTGCAAAACTTTGCTCTTTCTAATTTTTAAGGCACCGGCCAGTCCGTTAATAGTTGCAGTACGCTTACTTTGGGCTACATGGTAAAGCTGTTTGAGCATGTCCTCGGTAAGAGTTTTGTTTTTATTTGCTTTGCTGTGTAAAATCTTTTTAGTGGTAAATAGTTTTATTAGAACCCATCCTATTAGTATTAACAGGGCAAAGACAATCAGATTTATAGCTGCAGGATTCATAATTTATCAATAAATATATTCTCAGCCACCTTCGTTGAGAGTGTAATGGCAGAACCGTTATCTACTTTAACAGAGTAGGAGCCATCAAATTCAAAATAATCGATTACTTCAAGTTTTGAGCCTAAAGAGATATGGACTTTATCAAGAAAGAGCAATAAATCACTCGATGAGTCTTTGGCACAAATAACGGTACAGGTGTCGCCCGGCTTAAGAATATTTAGGGTAGTAGTGGGTTTAGAAGCAATAACTCCATTGGCATCTGGTATAGGATCTCCATGTGGGTCAAATTTTGGGTATTCCAGAAAGGTATCAAGTTTATCTATTAATGTAGAGGATTTAATATGCTCTAGTTGCTCTGCAATATCGTGCACCTGATCCCAGTTATACCCTAGCTCCTTTACTAAAAATACTTCCCAAAGCCTGTGTTTGCGTACTACCTTTAGTGCTTCCTTTTCGCCTTTGGTGGTAAGCCTAACTCCTTTATACTTTAAATAGGAGGCTAGGCCTTTGGTCGCTAGTTTCTGAACCATATCAGTAACAGACGCAGCCTTGGTTTCAAGGCTTTTGGCAATGGCATTGGTGTTAATGGCGCCATTGCTTTTATTGCTTAAATGATAAATACATTTAAGATGATTCTCTTCGGAATGTGTAAGCATTGAATTTATTTTTAACAAATATAAAAATAAATTTAGACATAGCTAAAAATAATATTAGTTTACTCTTTTAGGCAATTTTCAACAACGGACAAAAGTGTGGGTTCTTCGGATGACCAATAGATATTGTTGGGTAATGGATTAGTATAAAACTCTCTTTCCAAAAAAATCGGAACGTTAGGCAAATTCAGGTTTGCAAAATTAATAGCAACCCCAACATTATGGTCTTGAATAAATTGATTCCAAGTTTCATTTTCTTGAATAATGATGGGCAGTTGACAGGCCATATATTCATAAATTTTAGTAGGCCATTTACCTTGAATGCTTTGGTTTTCTTGGTAGGGTAATAGCCCATAATCTGATGCAAAAATTGCCTGCTCAATTTCTATATGAGGGATAGGATGAGTTGCTATTTTCAAGGTTATTTTTGGGTTTGATTTTTCTATTTCAATTAATTTTTGAAACAGTTGTTTATTGGCACAATACCCAATAATTTTAAGTCGAATAGTTGGGGTGGTTTTTGCAATTTTAGTAAAGAAATTTATTCCTTCGAGCACCCCATATTCAGTAGCAATTGTTCCACTAATTAAAAATTGAAAAGAGGAAGAATTTTTCTTTTTTTTTCTTTTTTTTACGGGTACTAAACTTTTGTTTTCAATAACCATATATCTATTGCCAATAAAGTTTAATTGGGCTGCATATACTTTTTCGGCAAGTATAAAATGGGAGAATAGGGGAGAAAGAAATACTTCTTTACTTCTGGTTAATAAAGCAAATAAGTGTCGTAAACCAAAAAAATAATTTTTTTGATACCATAGGTTTCTGAAGTAGTTTTCGCGTATATCATAGATAATTTTACTGCCAAATAATATTTTGTATATGCAAGTAATTAGCAATAAATCAGGAGAGTTAACTATGATTAGTTCAGGTTTAACTTTAACATATAATTTGTAAGCTTCCCACCGGGCTTTTATCCTGCCAAAACCACGTTTATTAAAGTATGATAATGGCAATAGTTTAACTTTGTTATTACTTAATTCTATATTTGAAGGATAGCCGGTACAGTAAAGAGTGTAACTTGAATTTGTTGCCAAAGTTTGGGCAATTTTTTCATAGCTGCGTATGTCGTTTACTGGTTTTAAGAAGGAGGCTATGAGAATTTTTCTTTTCACAGATGTTAAGGTAATACAGAAATATGACGGACAAAAATTTAATAGAAGCTGCTTGGGAAAACAGAGAATTAATAAAAAATTCTGACACGCAAAAAGCCATTGAAAATGTAGTAGAGCTTTTAGATAAAGGAGCACTGAGAGTAGCTGAGCCTGACGGTGAAAACTGGCTTGTAAACGACTGGATTAAGAAGGCCGTAATCCTGTACTTTCCTCTGCAAAAAATGGAAACAATTGAGGTTGGTCCGTTGGAGTTTCATGATAAAATAAAGCTTAAATCCGGCTATGCGGATTTAGGTGTTCGGGTAGTACCTCATGCCATTGCCAGATATGGTTCTTTTGTAAATAGAGGTGTAGTAATGATGCCATCATACATTAACATAGGAGCCTATGTAGGTTCCGGAACTATGGTGGATACGTGGGCTACGGTCGGGAGCTGTGCACAGGTTGGCAAGAACGTACATTTAAGTGGAGGCGTTGGCATTGGCGGGGTGCTTGAACCCATTCAGGCGGCTCCGGTTATTATTGAAGACGATGCCTTTATTGGGTCGAGATGTATTTTGGTTGAAGGGGTGCGAATTGGAAAGGAGGCAGTGTTAGGTGCCAATGTTACATTAACAGCCAGCTCTAAAATAATAGATGTTACAGGAGATAAACCAGTTATTTATAAAGGATATGTACCACCACGTTCAGTGGTAATTCCTGGTTCTTATCCAAAAGATTTTAATGCGGGCACTTATAATGTTCCTTGTGCGTTAATTATTGGTACTAGAAAGGAAAGTACAAATAAGAAAACTTCTTTAAATGATGCACTACGAGAAAATAATGTTTCCGTATAATTGGCATCAGGTTTGATATTACTTATTTTATGAAAATATTTATTAGCACACTATTCTTGTTTATTTCTTTATTGGGATATGCCCAAGTAGAAGAAGACTCTGCTTATACTTATATACCCAGGCCTACATTTAAGCGAGGCGAGTACTTAGAGTATAAAGCAACCTTTGGGATATTTACGGTTGGTAAAGGCACCTTTCAAATTCAGCCTACTTTGCATAAAGTTAAGAATCGTATCTGCTATAAGTTAGACTCTTATGGCAAAACCAGTGGGTTTGTAGATTGGTTAGCAGGCGTGGATGACCATTGGGGAGCCTATGTAGATACAAGTTCATTAGTCACACATATTGCTTACCGCACACTAGTAGAAGGGAAATATCGAAAAAATGAAGTGGTATATTTCGATTTTGAAGAAGATTCTATACGAGTTAAGGATTTTGACTTTGAATCGAGTACGTATAAAGAACCCGAAAAATTTGAAATGGAACGGTTAAGTAGAGAATTTATGTCAGGATTTCTTTACCTAAGAACTGTTGATTTTAGCCAGCTACAGAAAGGAGATACGGTTGAAATTTATTCGTTCCTTGAAGATACTTTTTATGATTTTAAAATTGTGATGTGGGGTAGAGAAGAGCTAAAAACCAAGGCGGGCAAGTTTAAAAGTGTTAAGTTTATACCCGTAATGCCCGATAATAATACGTTTGAAGAGGGGAGTTCAATAATAGCTTGGTTTTCAGACGATGAAAATAAGATACCTTTAAAAGTAGAAGCCAAGATGTTTATTGGACACGCAGGCATTGAGTTAATTGCCTACGATAATTTGAGTAAACCACCTGGTATTGTTGATTAAATAGTCCATAACTATGAAAAAAATCATATTACTCATATTTTTCTTCATTCCTTTCTTAGGAGTTGCGCAGGATGTTCAAACTATTACATTTGAATCAAAGGATGGGCTTGAGTTAACGGCTGATCTTTATATGCCAAATGAAAAAACAGCTCCATTTATCATTCTTTTCCACCAGGCCAGATGGAGCCGGGGAGAATACAAGGAAATTGCTCCAAAGCTTACCATATTAGGGTTTAATTGTTTGGCGGTTGATTTACGATCAGGTGGAGAAGTAAATGGGGTAAGGAATGAGTCTTTTATTAGTGCGCAAAAGACCATGAAGCCCACTAAATATGTTGATGCATACCCTGATATTGAAGCAGCCGTAAATTATGTAGAGGAATTTTATGCTGAGGGTAAAATTATTATTTGGGGTAGTTCATATTCATCAGCCTTGGTGTTAAAATTTGCAGGAGATAATGCAGATAAAGTAGATGCTGTTTTGTCCTTTTCGCCCGGAGAGTACTTTTCAAGTCAGGGAAAATCAAAAACATGGATAACGGAATCTGCCTCAAAAATTACACAGCCTGTATTTATTACATCCGCAAGGGGTGAAAAATCAAGCTGGGCTTCTATCTTTGCGGCCATTCCTTCGGAACAAAAGGTTAACTTTTTACCAACAACAGCAGGAAATCACGGTTCACGGGCGTTGTGGAACAAATTTGGAGATTCTGTGTATTACTGGGAAGTAGTAGAAAATTTTCTTAACACACTAAAATAACAGGAAGTAATTTCCAATTGATAGATGAATAACATTGTAGTAGTAGGCTTTCTTGTGGTTATTTTTTCATGTACGGGCAAGAAAACAGAGGAAGGCGATCGGTTTTACGACCAAGGAGAATACCAAAAGGCACTGGAAGCTTATGATAAATACTTAACTATTTACCCGCGAAACATAAAAACACTTTATAATAGGGCTCGAACTTATGATAAACTGGATAGAATAACAGAAGCTAAGCAGGATTTAACCAAATTGCTTGACCTTGAGCCTAATCATTTACAAGCTCGGATTACATTAGGAGAACTTAATTTTTCTGCAGGTAATTATGAAGGTGCCTACTATGAATTTAACAAAGCGGTTGAAAGCAATAAAGAAAGTAGTCTGGCATATACGTATAGAGCTAAAGCCAACCAGAAGTTAGGTGAGATTAAAAAGGCAAGCTCAGATTATGCTGTAGCCATAAGGCTAGATCCCTCAAATGGAACTGCCTTTTTATACCGGGGAACTTTATACATTTATAGGAAAAAGAAGTCGTTAGCTTGTCAGGATTTTAACAAAGCAAAAAGTTTAGGTGTAAAAGAAGCGGATAAAGCAATTTTAAAGTACTGTAATTAATAAGGTTAGCCCCCTAAAAAGTCGTGAATTATCTTGCTTTATGTGCCTTTTACCATAAAAGTGGGGTTTTGATGCAACTAAATGGGTGGTAACACGTCTCATAAGCAGTAACTAACCAAAATAAAAATGCAAAAGGTTTTCACTGCAACAACTCACTTTGTAATAGGCTACACGATTATTGTTGCAACAGTTACAACATTATCTTTTCTTCCAAATTCATTAAGAGCCAGTATTGGAATGATTGTGGCTGCCATAGTATTTGTAGATTTAAGTTATAGGTTTTACCGAAAGTGCCTGCCTTGTAATGAAACGGTTAGTATAAAAACAGTTTTGGTATTAATGACTTATTGGGCATTTCTTTCCATTGGGTTAGATGTTTTATTATTGGTGATTATTTTTCCTTTGATTGCCACGGGAAATATGAGTATATCATTTTTTAGTACTCAGACATCATTGTATTGGCTTCAGTTCCCAATGATTTTTGTGTTTGGTTTCGTTTCTCAGGCCATCTATAATAGAGTGGTAATAATTACTGCTCCTAAACCTGATCAAGTTTAGAGTGTATCGTGTTTGACTCAGTTTCAAAGAGTTTATAAGTAAATCATTACATTTGAGTATGCAAATAATTGAGTGCCCAAGAGATGCTATGCAAGGAATACATGAATTTATTCCTACTGAAGTTAAGGTTGAATATTTAAACAAATTATTGAGGGTAGGGTTTCATACCTTAGACTTTGGAAGCTTCGTTTCGCCCAAGGCCATTCCTCAATTAAAAGATACACAAGAGGTATTGGCAGGGCTTGATTTAGGTGTATCAAACACTAAATTATTAGCTATTATAGCAAATAAAAGAGGAGCCGAAGATGCTGTTGCGCATAAAGAGATTACTTATTTAGGCTACCCATTATCTATTTCCGAAACTTTTCAACAACGCAATACAAATAAATCAATATCGGCCGCTTTAGAAGATGTTGCTCATATCGGAGGCCTATGTGTTAAGAATAGCAAGGAGTTGGTTGTTTATATTTCTATGGCGTTTGGTAATCCGTATAACGACCCTTACTCATTAGACTACCTTGAGCAATTTACCGATGTGTTAACAACACTTGGAGTAGAAATAATTTCCCTTTCAGATACCATTGGCATTGCCACCCCTGTGCAGATAAAGAGTTCTTTCTCTTTATTTAGTACAGTTTACCCTGAGGTTAATTTTGGTGTGCATTTACATTCTACGAAGGAAACTGCTTCTGAAAAGATTAGAGTTGCGATAAAGGCAGGTTGTGAACGTTTTGATGGAGCAATTTTAGGATACGGTGGTTGCCCAATGGCCAAGGACGAGCTAATGGGTAACATCGATACAAAAGTGATTATTGAGGAGATTAAAAACTCTTGTAATACCCAATTAAAACTGGATATGGGTGCTTTTAAAGAAGCTGAAAACTATGCTTCTTTACATGTATTTGGAAAATATCATTGATTGTATTTGTAATATGACTAACTTGGTTAAGTTATCAATTAATTGAAATGGATATTATTAATATAGCAGAGGCAAAGTCTCATCTTTCTAAGTTGATAGATATGGCTTTAAAAGGAAAGGAAATAATTATTGGTAAACGTAATGTGCCTTTGGTTAGGTTATCTGTAATTAATCCTCCACAAAAGGAAAAAAGAAAAGGGGGGCAACTTAAAGGTAAAATTAATATTTCAAATGATTTTGATTCTCTACCGGACGGTGTTTAAAGCTCATTTGAAGGTCTCAAGCATAGACACTCATGTGTATTTAGTGCTATAATGCCTTACTCGCTCCCCAGGCAAATGCTGCCCACCCTATAATAAATGCAAGACCACCTAGTGGTGTAATGGCGCCCAATTTGGTTATTCCGGTGAGAGATAAAACATATAGCGACCCTGAAAAAAGTAAGATGCCTGCCATAAACCCATAACCAGCTATATTAAATGCTTTATGCTGAAACTGTACCATGAGTAAGCCTAGTAATATTAGAGCTAATGAATGATAGAACTGGTACTTTACAGCCGTTTCAAAAGTTTCAAGCCTGTTGGTGGCTTCTAATGTTGTTTTTAGTGCGTGGGCGCCAAAGGCACCAATCATAACGCTTAACATGCCTAAAAGGCTTCCGGTAATAATAAATAGTTTATGCATTGAGTGCGCAGCTTCTTAATCCAAATATAGAACTTCCTACGCGAACCATTGTACTTCCTTCTGCAAGTGCAAGTTTATAATCTCCACTCATGCCCATCGAAAGTTCTGCCATTTCAATATTGGTTGGTAAAGTTGATTGTTTAAGTTTATCAAAAATTAACTTTAGGCCTTTGAATTCCTCTTTTATTTGGGCTTGATTTGTTGTGTTGGTAGCCATGCCCATTAGGCCAATAATTTTAATATGATGCAAAGCTGTTAGTTCCGGGTCATTAATAATTTTTTTTAACTCACTAGCATTAAAACCAAATTTGGCCTCTTCTTGGGCTATATGTACTTGTAGTAAGCAAGGTATAATACGGCTGTTTTTAGCGGCTTGCTTATTAATTTCTTTCAAAAGTTTTAGAGAGTCCACCGCATGAATTAGGCTTACAAATGGAGCAATATATTTAACTTTATTACGCTGAAGATGCCCAATAAAATGCCATTCAATATCTTTGGGTAATGCTTCTGCCTTTGCAACCAGTTCCTGTACCTTATTTTCACCAAAAATTCGATTGCCTGCTTTATAGGCTTCCAGCAAATCCTCATTGGGCTTTGTTTTGCTTACAGGCACTAACTTAGCGTTAAAAAGTGCAAGTTCCTCCCAGAGTGTTTTAAGCGATTCAGCAATCATAGTATAAAAGTTCCCTAAAGTTAATCTTGTAGTATATTGCTTACAAAAGTAGATTTAAATAAGAACCAAATCAAGAAAAATGCGATAGCCCATTTTAAATAAATTTGATAAAAATCATTGGTGTCCTTATAGCGGTTTTCTTTAATTTCAGCCTTCTCGTACTTATCTATTAAACCAAAAACCTCTTCCAGTGCTTTATTATTAGATACCCTGTAAAATTGCCCATTGCCTATTTCGGCTATTTTTCTGAGCGTAGTTTCATCCAACGAATTTTCTATATATTTTGGCTGTCCAAAAAAATCTTTACCAAAGGGTACTCTTCCTTCCTTGCCCACAGCAATGGTATAAATTTTAATATTATAAGCATCGGCCAACTCAGCAGCAGTAATCGGATCGATATTGCCAGCTGTATTTTCCCCATCGCTTAATAAGATAACCACCTTTGAAGCGGCTTCTGATTCTCTCATCCTATTGGTAGCCACAGCCAAAGCACTCCCAATAGCAGTTCCTCTATTCTGGATCATATCAAAATCAATATCTGCTAAATGCGCTTTTAACAAATCGTAATCAGTGGTAAGTGGAGAGAGGGAGTAGGCATCTCCGGAAAAAACAACAATTCC
>JAMOMJ010000288.1 GCA_027067135.1 Cyclobacteriaceae bacterium | reverse complement strand
ATACCTCATCAGGGTTCTGGCATTATTAATAAATTAATAAACTAATACCATAATATCTCCACCATTGTTAGCGCCAGTGCTTGTAGTATATCTATAGCAGTTTAGCTGGTTAGATGCACCACCAAGAGTACAATGTGCACCTCTGTCTCCAGAATTAATATAAGGTGAAGCTTGCCAAAACCTATCATCGATGTTAGTAGGGAAATATATCACACATTGCACATCCCCACTTCCATCATAAATGCCTAATGAGCCACTGCTTGTCCCATTATATGAGCGAATAATGTTAGAAGGAATGGAGGAGTTACTACATGTTGCAAAAACCATATATTTCATCATGCCATTGAGTGAAGATAATTGTTTTACATCAGAACTCATTGAAATAATATTAGATGAGTTGCCTATTATTACATCTCCACCATGAGCATTCAGGAATACTTTACCAGGAACTCCATTTATTTTTTGTTGAATACCATTTCCATCAAAGGTCAATTGACTACTTTGATGTCCTATGACAAGTAGTCCTTTATTGTCATTGCTAGCACCTATATTCATACCACCTTCTCCTCCGATATACATAGCTGCGGCTGCTGTACCATTTCTAGCCAATATTTCATTGTTATCCAATACTATATTATGTGTAGATATGTCACCTATAACTAAAGCTCCTGAATTTGAAGTTAAATCTGCATCTGCAGTACGTGTGAGCCTGACTTGGTCGCCATTGCTAATAATACCATTTACATTACTAATCCATGGATTGTCCATTGGCTCCCAAGAACCACCAATTTGCATTGTTTCTCGAAAAACTAACATTTGACCGTCTGTAGCACCTTTCATGGTTAGATTATTTGCATAAGGTACGGCGTGAAGTTGTTGTCTTGGGCTTAATGTTTCATATGTTGCAGTTCCTGATGGTTTGATTGCTATTTCTAAGTAGAGATCCCATCCATCAAACGGATTCTGATTGTCTGCAACAATATCAACATTACTTAAATGAAATAAACCATTTGTTACACTTACATTTAAATGTTCGGACACTTTTCCAAAGACAGGGATAGCTGTACCTGAACCAAAAGCAGTAACTGTAATATCATAGCTGCCATTTGCAGGTGAACCATTATCTAGCAACTGACCTTGATAGTTAAAGGTATGATTTGGAATAGCTGCTATAACATTGTTTATTGTTAAAATAACACTTAAAGCCATTAAAGTTTTTAAAATATTTTTTTTCATCGTATTCTCCTAAATTTATTCAAATCCGTTTTTATAAATTAAATCAGTAAAATCATTATTTTCATGCCAATACCCACCGTTAAGAGAATAATTGCCCCCTGATTGGGTAGTACTAGCATCTGTTTGTCCAATACTGGCATTGAGTTCAAAACGGCTACTTAGCATTTTCCCTCCACCACTATTTATCGTGTATTTCCCTATTTATTTTTTCTCTTCAAAAATTA
The DNA here is from genome assembly GCA_027067135.1 of Cyclobacteriaceae bacterium. Classification (GTDB taxonomy): domain Bacteria; phylum Bacteroidota; class Bacteroidia; order Cytophagales; family Cyclobacteriaceae; genus JAKISE01. Next base: position 503 of record JAMOMJ010000288.1, on the reverse strand, counting down.
TTTTCTATTTTCCATAAGCATAATCAGCTTTTCAATCTTCATGTTTTGTTGCTCAATGATAGCTTGTTGCTCTTGCATGCCCTTGATTAATACGGGTATCAATTCAATATAACTTATTGAAAGAGATTGCTCTTTATCATCAGCAGTATGAACAAGCTCTTGCATAACTTCTTGAACATCTTGTGCGATTAAACCAAATGACTTGTGTTCATTTTCGCTATTTATCCAGTTATACTCCTTTGGTTTTATTACTAAAATTTCTGCCAAACCATAGGATAAATTTTCTATGTCTTTTTTCAAGCGCTTATCTGAAGAATTGACAAATGTTCCTCTTATCGTTGTTGTTGCACCAGTGCTGCCAATTATTATATTTCCACCATAATCATTCAGGAATAATGTACCAGGAACTCCATTTATTATTTGTTGAATATCATCTCCATCAAAGGTCAATTGACTACTTTGATGTCCTATGACAAGTAGTCCTTTATTGTCATTGGAACCAT
>JAMOMJ010000287.1 GCA_027067135.1 Cyclobacteriaceae bacterium | reverse complement strand
TGTAGAAGGGGTTACTTATTTTAAAGAAGTTACCCACCAGGTAGATAGAATTAAAGGGCAATGTACTAATTGTGGTAATGTTAACCCTGAGCAAATATTTAACATTATTGAGGCGCAAGTAGTAGATGAATATGGGCAGTTAACAAATAAAAGAAAAGTTACCCCTATTCAGTGGAACGAGCATTTTGAAGAACGGTTTGATGTACCTAAGGTGAAAGAAGTAACATCTCCTCCACCTAATTTACTTCGCATTCCAAACAAAATTAAGCAGGCAGCAATTTTTACAATGCGAGACGTAAAATCTAAAATTGGAAATACTCAGTACTTGGCCATCAACTTGCTAGAAGCACCTTTATTAGCCTTTATTCTAGCTTTTATTATTAAATATACCAATACACCTACAGCAGATGGGTATAGTTATTTATTTAACGACAACCTTCCTGTATTTATTTTAATGAGCATAATTGTTGCCCTCTTTATGGGTCTATCTGTTAGTGCGGAGGAAATTATAAAGGATAGAAAAATACTGAAAAGAGAGTCTTTTCTAAACCTAAATAGGAATAGTTATTTAATGTCTAAAATGCTAATTTTATTAGTAATGTCATCGGTACAAACCTTCTCATTCGTATTTGTGGGCAATCTAATTTTGGAAATCCATGGCATGACCATGAGCATGTGGCTTATACTATTTAGTATTTCATTTTTTGCCAATATGGTAGGGCTTAATGTCTCTTCTGCCTTTAATTCGGCAGTTACAGTGTACATTCTAATCCCAATTATCTTAATACCCCAAATGATTCTATCAGGCTTAATGTTTGAGTTTGATAAACTAAATGACACACTTAGCTCTAAAGAAAAAGTGCCTTTAGTAGCCGATATTATGGCTTCAAGATGGGCTTTTGAAGCTATGGCTGTTGACTTAGCCAAAAACAACTTATACGAAAACACTTATTTTGAGCTTGATAAAAAAACATCTCAGGCCAACTTTGTAACGGCTTATGTTGTACCCATAGTGCGTGGTCTTTTAAAAGAGATTGAAAAAGCCGAAAATGATGACGTTAAAGCCAAAAAGCTTCTCATTATCCATAATATCATAAATGACCAAGATACGGTAAGTGGTTTTAAAAAATCGATGTTAGACAGTTTAACTACTTGGAAAAATTTCTCGGAAGCAACAATTCCTAAGATAGAAACCTATAGCAAAGCATTAGAAGATTTGAATTTTGCCAAATACAATAAAGTAACTCAAGACAAAGAAAAACTGATAAATTATTTAAACAGTAAGGACGATTATGATATTGGTATCTATAAATCCAACTACTTTAACCAGTCGTTAGCAGATTTAGTGAGGCGTGTAAACGCTGAAGACAGAACAATTATTCATAACAGTAAATTAATTCAAAGAATTGACCCCATATTTAACGAAACCTACCATACGAGTAATCCAGTAGATTATAGAACTCACTTTTATGCTCCAAGCAAACCTCTCTTTGGTACTACTTTTGATACCTTTTGGTTTAATATTGCGGTTATATGGTTTATGTCGTTTGGGTTGTATATTGCACTATACTTTGAATGGCTTGCTAAGTTAATTAATGCGCTAGGCAATATACAGATTAAAAAAAAGTAGGTAAATTTGAGCATTAATTAGACTAATTTTATGTAATTAGACACTAACAAAACTGAAACAAATGAAATACTATCTCCCATTTTTGCTTATCGTAGCAATGCTATCGTTAAGTTCTTGTGGCTCGGATAAAAAAGAAGATGCTGATGCTTTTTTATCCGAACTCGATGGAGGCGTTGATGCTCCAGCAATCTCCGAAGAAACCATTAATGATATTTTGATGCAGATTCCTGCTCCCATTGAGATTTCAATGTTAATGAAAGATTCTGGGTCGGAGTATGATCGTACTATTTTAAGTGACCCAGACAATGTGTCTAAATATAATACCACCTTTAAAC
>JAMOMJ010000286.1 GCA_027067135.1 Cyclobacteriaceae bacterium | reverse complement strand
AATTTTGCTATCATACGATCCGTCATTGATACTGCCATTAAAAACAGAGCTAATGTCTTTAATAGCCTCAGATTAGTCGCTAACTTGGTTCCTGAATAGTTACAAATCTCTTTACTTTATTGTATTAAAGATTTCTGTAATACCTTAATACTCTCAATAATCAAATACCCCAAATAGGCCTCGTCTCTGTTTTTTATGCCCAGCCGGTTGTTTATCATATGTATATAACTATCATAAATAGCCCACCTTTCCTGCTGAGCCAGAGAGAAACCATCCAACGTTTTTTGCATATACCATTCAGGAGCTGCTAATTTTTTATTTTTTTGAATTACCTTAAGTTGGTTGCCTACTTCTTCCATATCATCTACCCATTGGTTCAACCATTCTTGTTCAAATTTTTGGCCTTTATGTAAGGCCTGCCAAACGGTTTCGAAAAATGGCAATAATGCTTCTTTCTGTTCATTAAAATTTTTCTCAAATGCCGTAAGTGTTTCTGTTTTTCTTCTTTCTAATTCTTCTTTGCTTATGTCTTTTTCAAAGAAGTAATATGCCCTGGATAACCAATTATCAAAGAACCGCTGAAATAAACCCCTTGTTTCGTCCAAGTCCATTCCTAAGGCATAACTAAACCCCAAATGCAACTGTATAGCCGCTCCTAGTGCTCTGCTGTAATCCCATGAAGCTAAACTTTCTTTAGTTACCTCCAATATAGCTTTTGAAGAGGCCTGAAATTGCTGTTCGGCAATTAGTATCCCTAGTTTACCCCCATAGCGTTCTTTTTCAGGCTCATACGCAATAAATTGCACAGAGTTATTAGCATACCATTTACTGTCTTCGGGTATATCATCAGGCCAGTTGGGTTCTTCGCGTACTGATGGAAACTTCTTAAAGTAATTTTCGAAATGCTTAATTAGCAAAGGCTTTACTTTATTATCTAAAACGGTGGCATCGCCTTTAAATCTTAACCTAATATGTGAGCCTCTTTCCCAATAACGTATAAAAAAATATTGATCTGCTAATCCTTGCTTTAAAACCTTTTCAGCAAAAGGCTTTAAAGCATCAACTAATATTTTCTCCCAAGGCTCGGCATAGTAGAGGTATGCTGCCAACCATTTTTTAGTATTCTCCATTTTGTTATTTATACCACTGAACTACAAATTCTGACACAAAACGTTCGTTATCTATTTTTATCATTTGCCCGGAACCGGGCAGCATTTCTTGTATTTTTATTGAAACAGGTGCTTTTGAAATCAGCTTTTCAAATAAACTTATTAATAGAGGGTGGGTAAAGTCGATGTACTGTGGCTTGTAATCATCTCTTGTTAGTTTTTTTGCCAACTTAGGATCCAAATTATTAATCCACCGGTCAGGATTGATAAAAACAAACACTTCGTCAGGAATCTCGTTTTCTTTTCTCCATTCATTTAGTTTTAAATAGTACTCCCAGGCGGAATCAGCAGGCAGTTTTTGCGGAATACATACCTTCGGAACGCTCCATGTTTTTCGTTGTATTGTTATCTGATCTTCATACACTATTCGTGGCAGCACAGTAATTTCCGGTTTCTTTTCCTGCTCATTCTCTTGCTTGTTTCTGTTTTTTGTTAATGATGTATTAACAGCATTAGCAACAGGTTGTGTAAAAAGGTATTCAGCTTTTGAAAATTTCTCCAATAATTGAAATAATTGAGACCTGCCCATTTGCCCCTGAAAACCAAGGTCAAAAATATGTGCTTGCTTACCGGTAGGGGTGTGTTTTAAAATTAACTCATTTTTTTTGGTATCGTAGCATACGGTAAAATCAGTAATAGGCAGTTGTTGTTGTTCAGGTAAGGTATTATGTCCTCCGGGCATCCATATTTCATTAGACATTAACGGAGGGTGCAGGTTGGCATTGAAATACGAAGCATCGCAGTCTTCAATAAAAATGCTGTCGTTTTTGTTGGAGTTGTTATTCCATTTTCTAAGTTCA
>JAMOMJ010000285.1 GCA_027067135.1 Cyclobacteriaceae bacterium | reverse complement strand
AGTAACAACCAATGGTGCATGTGATGTAAATTCAAACCTTATCAGATTAGAAGTGTATAGCCAGCCAATATTATCCAATGGTACCCTAACTTCTGCATTAACGGTTTGCGATGGTGGTTCAACCTCATTAAGAGTGAATTCAGGTAATACAGATGGTATAACTGCTGGGCTTATGAGCTATAAATGGCAAGCAGATGTTGCTGGTAATGGTATTTTTAGTGATATTGATGATGGGAATACATATTCTTATACGACCACAAAAAAGTTAAGTATTGATGTAGCATCCTTGAGTTTAAATGGCACCCAGTTCCGATGTGTAATTAAAGGATGTTCCACTAGCGAAACATCTGTTCCTGTTACTTTAAATGTTCTTCAATTACCCTTAGTCACAACATCGCCACAATCACAAACAGTGTGTCATAGTGAGCAAGTTACTTTTACAGCAGAAGCAACAGGGTCTGATATAACCTATTCTTGGTGGAGAGATACCGGTGATGGTAATTTTCAGCAAGTGCGATCAGCAAATACCAACCCTGATTATACATTTGTAGCAAATGCAGCATTTAATGGCTATAAGTATAAATGCATTGCTACCGCAGGTAATTGCACAACAACTTCTGAAAGCTTTGAAGCTATACTAACTGTTCACGAAACAAGGATTACGGCAACCTCAGAACGAAGTTTAGGGATTTGTGTTGGAGAGCCTGCATCGTTCTCAGTAACAATGTCAAACGAAGAGGGTCTTTCTTTTCAGTGGAGTGATGGCAATGGGGTTCTTTCCGATGGAGATTTGTATGGTGGAGTTACAACCTCAACTTTAACAATAGGAGCAATAACTACTCCGATAAATAATTATTCTGTTGCTATTACAGGTGACTGTGGGAGCCAATCAACGAGTTTCCAATTATTAGTGTATGGAATTGAAACACCTGTAATTGAAACCAATTTTGGTAATCCTACAAATCCACAGATTTTTGTAAATTCTACGTTTGCACTCGGAGTTGATAATTACGAATGGTTTTTAGATGGGAATTCGTATCAAAATACGGGAAGCCAATCTAGTGTAAATATAGATCAAGAAGGCAGTTATACAGTTGTTGCTACTAAAAATAACTGTGATCACCCAGAGTCAGAAGCTGTGGTGGTTATAGTAACAGGTTTTGAAAATAGTTTATCTGCAAATACGGTAAGTATGTACCCAAATCCAGTTAATAATAAACTTACCTTAGAAATGGGCAATGATTTTGATACTTCTAAAGAATCAAAAATTATACTTACAAATACTAAAGGGAAGCAAGTTTATACTAAACGCTATAACGATTTGTACAATCGAAAAGTGGATATTGATATGGCTGGATTTGAAAGCGGCATTTACATTGTAAGTGTTATTAATGGAGATAACATTGTTCAATACAAAATAACTAAACAATAAAGTAAGCTTGTGCAGTAGATAGTCGCCCTGAACTTGTTTCAGAGACTATCTATTGTAGTTTGCTAAATTTGATCACTTTAAAAATTAAAAAAATGAAAAACATATATAAGTTATTACCCATACTATTTGTAGCAGTTCTTTTCTCTTGCGATAAAGGAGGAGGTGGAGACGACCCAACTCCATCAGAACTAACAGCACTAGAAAAAATACAAGGCACTTGGAATTTGTCATCGGTTACCAGGGATGGTGCAGATGTAAGCTCAGAATTTTCAGGGTTTTCTATAAAAATTTCTGATACTAATTACACCATAACCAATGGGGGAACGGCATGGGTGGATGAATCAGGGAGTATTCAAAATCTTGATGCACAATCTCCTTCAAGTAGTTTTCAAGTAACATTTACTAACTCTACTTCTTTAACAGTTGATATGTCATTTTCAAACGAGAACAAAACACTTACCTTAAGCTTTACTGTAAATAATACTACTTTTGGAGGTGGGCGCAAAACAGGCCTTGCTGGAAGTTATGTGTTTGTGGTAA
>JAMOMJ010000284.1 GCA_027067135.1 Cyclobacteriaceae bacterium | reverse complement strand
AGGCTGAAAAATAATTATTAACCAGAAAAAAAGATTCTTCTTTGGTAAAGGCGAGTAATACAGCACCTCCAGCTCCCAGAAATGATGCATACACATAAAAAAACGTTTTATATGTAGCAAAAAGCTTTAACAGCCTACTTCCCATCTTGCTTATTTGAATAACCGTTTAAAGAAATAGGTAACAGAAACCCCCAACACTCCCAAGCCATAGGTACTACTTCGTGCAAAGTTGATGGAGGATGCTTCTTCAAAATATTTTGTTGGGCAGGTAATTTCAGCCACTTCAAAACCTTGAAATAAGATTTCCGCTAAAAACTGATTATCAAAAATAAAATCGTCAGAATATTGGTTGAAATCTACTTTTTCTAATACCTCTCGTGTGTAAGCTCTGTACCCTGTATGGTATTCCGAAAGTTTTTGGTTCATTAACAGGTTTTGGGTTAGTGTAAGAAAACGGTTGGCTACGTACTTATAAAATGGCATCCCGCCTTTTAGCGCACCTTTGCCCAATATTCGAGAAGCAATAACCACAGGGTACACCTCATTAGCCATTAAATACACCATCGACTTGATAAGCTTTGGTGTATATTGATAATCGGGGTGCAACATTATGATAATATCGGCTCCAATCTCAAGCGATTTATTATAACACGATTTTTGATTACCTCCATACCCTTTATTCGTGTCGTGTTGAATAATATGATGGATGCCAAGCTCCTCAGCCACCTTTACGGTATCATCGGTACTTCTATCATCAGTTAAAATCACCTCGTCCACTACATCAAACGGAATCTCTTCCCACGTTTTACGAAGAGTTTGGCTGGCATTATAGGCCGGCATTATAACTACAACTTTCTTATTGTCAACCATCTTATTTTATAAAGTTGCAAATATAATATTATATCTACCGAATAATTATTAATTAACAATGAGTAATAAATGTTGGTTTGCCTTTTATTTGTAGAATGGAAATTTTTCTGCTACCGCAAACTTACATTGCCTTATTTACTTTGATTTTGCTAGAAATAGTACTCGGGGTTGACAATATCATTTTTATTTCTATTGTTACTAATAAACTGTCTCCTTCTGTTCAAAAGAAGGCACGTATTATAGGGCTTGGGCTTGCAATGGTTTTCCGGCTTGGCTTGCTTTTAATAATCACCTGGCTTATTGGCCTCACTAAGCCACTATTAACCATTGCTACATTTGATTTAAGTGGCAGAGATATTATTCTGCTTGTTGGAGGGTTATTTTTGATAGCTAAAAGCACCTCTGAAATTAACAGTAAAATGGAAGGGGTTAGCCACGATAAAAAAAGTACTAAAACGTATTCGTTTAAAATGGCCATTTTTCAGATAATAATGTTAGACCTTATTTTCTCATTCGACTCCATTCTAACAGCCATTGGGCTAACAGACGAAGTAATACTAATGGTGATTGCCATAATTGTATCGGTACTGGTAATGATAATTTTTGCGGAAAGAATAAGTGCCACCATTAAACAATACCCATCTTTAGAAGTTCTGGCTCTTGCCTTTTTAATTTTAATAGGTTTTACGCTAATATTGGATGCACTGCAAATGCATATACCTAAAGGCTATGTGTATTCGGCAGTTGCTTTTTCGTTGGGGGTGCAATTATTGCTGATTAAAATTAGGAAGAAATCCAAACACCCTGTGCAGCTTAAGCATAGGATTGATGAAGAGTAATTTTTTATCTTTTAAAATTTGTAAAATCGACCTCACATAAGCTATATTTAATTTAGACGGCTAACACCCATAATCAAAATAAATTTCTAGATTCAACCTATACATTTTTTAACCTTCTTCCTAATCTTCAACTTGCCAACCTATCAATCATACCACACCAACTTAATGCTGCTTCCATTTTGAAGCTCTACCCTCTTACCTAAAATCTACCATTCCTAGAAGCACTCTATCTAGTTGGAAAAGCAAAAATCTTTCATCCATTATTGGG
>JAMOMJ010000283.1 GCA_027067135.1 Cyclobacteriaceae bacterium | reverse complement strand
AATATCTTCATAGGATTCTTTTCTTACTAAAATAAGATAAATTCTGAATATTCAACACAACTTACTGATACATAATTTGTTAACCATTTATAGACAGGCTCTAATTAAGGTAAAGGCAGAATCTAATATAGTTTGTTAATGATTCTGTTTAATATACTTTAAAAGGTTAATAATAATTATTAACTTTCACTAAGTTTTTATATTAATAAAAAAATGCTTCGTAACGTTATTTATTAGTAGGATGTTTTGATGTTTATCGTTGCTTAGATATAATTATAAATCAAGGTAACGACATAAAACTGAGTGTAGATTACAACCTCTGCAACCCATCTTACTTATGCGCTGCGAAAGCCAGCTATAAAGGTAGAAACACTATTTTGGCTGGACTTTGGTAATAAAATGTAAAGTTGGTTACTATGACGATTAAACAAATTATATGGGGTGTAGTGGTTTTTGTGTTGACTTTAGAAGTACCCGTTATGGCACAAATGCAGGAATTTTCGAAAAAAAAACTAAATTTAACCGGAGACTTTCGCTACAGGTTTGAGCAGGATTGGAACTCGAGGTTTGACGATGGCACTTATAGAATAGATAGATTTAGAATGCGCTTTAGGCTGAGGTTTGCGTTTACCTATCAAGTACACAAATACGTACACTTTGGAGGAGGTGTAAGAACAGGTGTTGCCACAAACATGCAGTCTCCTCATATAAATGTTGGCTATAATGGTTTTACTTCGGCTCCTTTTAACATAGATAAAGCCTACATAAAAGGCAGTTATAAATGGTTGTGGGGCTGGCTGGGCAAAAATAGCTTTCCATTCTGGAAACAGAATGAGCTGTTTTGGGATGATGACGTAAATCCCGAAGGGGTAACCATTGGGGGTAAGTTTTCTAAAGGTAACCTAAAACTTAACCCAACAATAGGATATTATGTAACCAATCATGACCAACTAGTAGAATATGTTGATGGCACTATGATAATGGCTCAAATAGCTGGTACACATAAAATAAACGATAAACTTACTATGGACATTGCTGTAGCCTATAATCAAATGGATAATATTTTTGATATACCTGAACATTTGGGAGGCACAAAAAGGATAAACTATAAATTTATCATAGTTGGAGCACGTGCGAAGATTAGCCAAAAACGACCACTGGAACTGGGGCTTGACTATTTTGGAAATATGGAAGATTATACCAACAATCCTAACATAGAAAACCATTATAAAGATCAAAAAAATGGATTTGTTGGGCATATTCAGGTGGGTAATTCTACCGATAAGGGTGATTGGCTCTTTGGTTACTATTTTGCTTATAAGCAAAAGTATTCTGTTGTTGATTATTATGGCGAAGATGACTGGGTTCGATGGGGAAATGTTGACAGGAATAGGAATACCAATTACTCTGGCCATGAATTTAGGCTGGCCTACACAATTGCACCCGGATTTATTGCAATGCTAAGGGCATATACGGTAGAAGCAATTGTTAAACGTTTAGAAAATAATGCTATAACTACCGAAACTGGAAGCCGGATTAGGCTTGATATAGATATTGAATTTTAGTGGCTGCCTATAAATGTGTTAAGCCAAGTGTACTGTGTCGTACCCGCCTCGGGCACGGTAAGTTGCCAGGCTAGACAATGCAAAAAATATGCCCATATCCGTAGCTGTGGGCATATTTTTTAAAGAAGTGTAGGGCAAAAAGGTCAAAGCTTGGTTCGGTTAAACTATGCTTGACTTGACACTAGGTATAAACCTCCTCATCGCAAAAACAAATTACATTAGGATGAAGCCAAAGAAAAGAAGCAGGAAACTTAGTGTCAATTTGTGCTTTCATCAATTGGCTAAAAGCCTGCTTTTTTTTGATACCACTTACCAGTAAAATTATTGACTTAGCAGATAATATATTTCGCATTCCAAGTGTTAGTCCATAAGTAGGTTTATTGTCAACTCCTGAGATCATTTGATGGGTTTG
>JAMOMJ010000282.1 GCA_027067135.1 Cyclobacteriaceae bacterium | reverse complement strand
CTTCCTGCTCAAATGCTGGGGTTGTATAAATCTATAGATTTAGGTTTATCTCCGGATTCGCCCTCTGTTAGTAATTCTATCAATAGGGTGGTTAAAGGAGTTAATATTTACCCTCATGAATAACCCTGATTTTGGCAACCAATAATAATGTTATGTGTTTGTTACAACCTGTTATTGATAATCTTATTAAGGTTGATGTATTATTATGAAAAAATTAGAAATACTGGCAGGTTGCTGGAGTATGAATTAACAGTAATTGGCTGATTATAAAATAAATATAAGTGGAAACTAAGTTTGATGTAATAGTTATTGGTGAGCTTAACATTGATTTAATTCTAAATCAAATAGAAGGCTTTCCGGAAGTAGGTAAGGAAATTCTTGCAGATAAAATGACCTTAACGCTGGGTAGCTCTTCGGCAATTTGTGCCAGTAACCTGAGTTCTTTGGGATTAAAAGTAGCTTTTATTGGTAAGCTGGGCAACGATATTTTTGGCAGGTTTATCATCGATCAATTAAAGGATAAAGGCGTAGATACTTCGCTGATAATTATTGATGACAACCTTAAAACTGGAGCTACTATAGCATTAAGTTATGGCGAAGACAGGGCGATGGTAACTCATCAGGGGGCAATGTCGCATTTGAGTATTGACGATATTGACAGCAAAAAATTAATGCAGGCCAGACATTTACATTTCTCTTCGTACTTTTTTCAGCCGGGGTTCAAAAACTCTCTAGATACTTTATTTAAAAAAGCAAAACAAGCAGGCTTGTCAACCTCTCTGGATGTGCAGTGGGATCCATTCGAAAAATGGAATCTCGATTTGGAAAAGGTACTTCCTTTTGTAGATGTTTTTATACCAAACGAAGTAGAACTGCTTAATTTAACAGGTCAGGCTAACCTAAGCTCAGCCATTAATAAAACCAAAAATCTGAGCAAATACCTTATCGTAAAAAGAGGTGTTAAAGGCTCTATACTTTGCTATGAAGATAAGGAAGTGGTACAAGTTCCTTTTCTTAATAAAAATGTTGTTGACACCATAGGGGCAGGTGATAGTTTTAATGCAGGTTTTATTTTTAAATTTATACATGGGAACACCCCGGAAAAATGCCAGATATTCGGGAATTTAACCGGAGCAATTTCTACAACCAAATCAGGTGGCACCCGGGCATTTACAGACCATAACGGCATTATGAAAATTGCCAAACAAAAATTTAATTATACTGAATAGTTCTGCTGCAAACATATAACAGTCAGTAACTTATCAAAAATAACTAACTACTAATAATGAGATTACAAGAGAAGTTTATAGAGCTAAGAAATAACCGTAAGAGCCTGTTAGCAACCAATTTTTATAATTTTGAAACACTCGAAGGGGTGCTACAAGCTGCGAAAGCAAACCGGCAATCTATTATCCTGCAATTAACCCAAAGTTCAATAGACTATATGGGCTTGCCGGTAGCATTTAATTTGGCCAAAACCATGTTAGATTACCACGGTGTTGAAGGGTGGATTCACCTTGACCATGGTAACTCCTATGAACTGGCTGCCCGCTGCTTAGACATAGGATTTGATTCGGTTATGATTGATGCCAGTGAACAACCATTTAAAGACAATATAGCTGTTACCACAAAAGTAGTAAAACTGGCAGAAAGCTATAATGCTAATGTAGAAGCAGAACTGGGTTATATAGCCAAGTTGGGGCAAGAGAAAGATGGTAGTGGTTTTACTCAGCCTAAAGAAGCAAAATTATTTGTAGAAGAAACAGGAGTAAATGCCCTGGCGGTAGCCATTGGCACTGCACATGGTTTTTACGATAAAGAACCCAAATTAGATTTGGAAAGACTTTCTGAAATAGCAGAAATAACCAATGCTGCATTGGTTTTGCATGGTGGTTCAGGAATACCGGGGGCAAGCCTGCAACAAGCAATTGACAGAGGTGTTTGTAAAATTAATCTGGCCACAGAAATTAAGAATATATTTATGAAAACCCTTAAGAATGAACTCCTAAACAATGATGAAATTGATTTAAGAAAAGTTTTTCCGGTGGCAACAAGGCGGGTAACCGAACTGGTTATAGAAAAGCTGAAGATAGTTGAAAACGGCAGATAGAGCTTTCTTAAAAGTGTATTAAATAACAAAAATGTCAAGATTAAAGAATATTGCTAAATCAATTGGCCCCGGGTTTATAATGGCTGCAGTTGTATTAGGGCCGGGCAGTATTACAACGGCTTCCAAAATAGGTTCAACCGAAGGGTACGCATTTTTATGGGTAATATTATTGGGGGCAATTTCTATGGCTGTTTACTCAAATATGAGTACTCGTTTTGGTGTATTGCATGAAAAATCAATACTGAAAGTAATATCAGAAAAATACAGCAAATGGCTGTCTCTTGCAATTGGAATAGCTTCTTTTTTTGCGTCCCTCAGTTTTCAGTTTGGCAATAATCTGGGAGTAGGTATGGGCATGGAAACCCTTACAGGAATAGATGCAAAAATTTGGCCTTTAATATTTACACCTGGTGCAATCGTATTGATTTTCTTTGCCAAAAATCTTTACAAAACCCTTGAAAAATTGATGATGTTTATGGTAATGTTTATGATTTTGGCATTTATTATAAACTTGGTTTTTATTAAACCAGATCTAACAGCTATAGTTACAGGATTTGTTCCTAAAGGTTTTTTAATGGATAACTTTAATCAGCTGGCTGCGTTGGTAGGCACCACCTTTGTGCTTCATTGTGCCATTTACCAGGCCTATTTGGTACAAGATAAAGGCTGGAAAATATCCGATAAAGATAAAGGGGTAAGGGATACAAACTTAGGGGTGTTTATGTTGGCGTTAATGTCATCGTTGGTAATTATTACAGCAGCAGCCACGTTAAAACCAATGGGTATTACCATAAACTCAGCAGCCGATATGGCTCTTCAACTGGAATTACTTTTAGGGAGTTATGCGAAGTATGTATTTGCACTCGGGTTTATTTCTGCGGCTTTTTCGTCATTGCTCGTTAATTCTGTAATAGGAGGGGGGTTATTGGCCGACAGTATAGGCATGGGCAGATCTATGGAGGGAAAAATGCCCAAATTGTTTACAACCGTAATACTTATTGCCGGAATGGTAATTGCCCTATATGTAAGTGGAAATGGCAGCCCTGTATATTCTCTAATTATGGCGCAGGCATCTTCTATGCTGGCTGTTCCTTTAATTGCTATTGGTTTGTACCTTGTGCTTAATAATAAGGAAGTTATGGGCAGGTATAAAAACACCAATTTCCAAAATATGCTGGCCATAGCAGGCTTTGCCCTGATATGTGTTTTAGTCTATATTATGTATAGTAAATTAATTGGGTACTTTGGTAATTTCTAATGACTCTTGTTGAGTTCTTTTGGATTATTCTTCCGAATCAATTGCAAGCAGCAAGGCGGCAATTACAGCAAACCCAATTCCAATAAGTACTGTTGAGCCGGGCATAACTCCTAAAATAGCCATGGCTATTACCGAAGTAATTAAAGGTGCACCTGCATTGGTTAAAGGCGAAACAACAATAGCTTTTCCGTACCTGAATGCAAATACCAAAGCCAAAGCACCTAAGGAATTAAGAATTTGAATGCCTCCTGCAAGGTAAGGCCCGTTTGCCCCCCAATTAATATCTACCGAAAAGTCAGTCATTAGTAATGCAACAGGTATAAAAAGCAGCCCTGATAGCATCATATAGAAAAATATACTCTCGGCATGCATCGTTTCATTTGCCAGCTTCATAAAAAATGCCTGTATTCCCCACGCAGCCAAAACAAGTATTGCTAAAATAAACCAAAGAAAATTTTGGTCAGCTCCTTCGTTTCCGGAGCTATAATTTAATAATGGCAAACTTATTAGTGCCAGAGCTATTCCAATAGCACCAAGCTTGCCGGTGCGCTCTTTTAAAAGTAACATAGACATTATAATAGTAATAACCGGAGAGAGAGAAATAATAGGAAATATAAGGTGGGTGGGGCCGATTTTAACAGCATGAAATAGTATCATTTGACCACCGGCACCCAGCAAACCAATAATAGAGCCGTAAAAAATAGATTTTTTATCGTACTGTAATTTCCAGTTAATAAGTTTTAACACAATAAAAGCAGGAGGTATCATAGTAAGTGCCCAAACACAATACACTAAGGTTTCAGGAAACCCGTTTTCAGTTGGTAACCCGGTAAAAGCACCCCAAACACCCCAAAAAATTGTTGTTGTAAGTGCGTAAAATAGCCATAATTTCGATTTCATAATATTAAATTTATTTAAAAGTTGTAAGTATAAATTGTTACAACTTTATAATTTGATGCAAAATACAAAAGGATTTGTAATTTATTATAATTTCATAATCTAATTAATTACAATGTATATCTGCAAATATTTTATATTTGCTTTCATTTACTTCTTTTATGTAAATCAAAATACTATTATTTTCGCAAAGGCTTTTCTATTGCACTAAAATTTAATTAAAAACAAATGGAAATAAACCACAAAGGAGACCACGTATTGGTGGTATGCCCAAACCCGTCAGTTGATATTTATGCCTGGGTAGATGAGTTTGTAATTGGGAGCTCAAACCGGATAATTAAAGAAGAAAGATACCCCGGGGGGAAAGGCGTTCATGTTGCAATGGCATTATCAGAGTTAGGTATCGATGTACTGCTTCTAGGCTTTTGGGGCTCTGTTACCGGCCGCTGGATTAAAGACCAATGTACTAAATATTATCCCAAAATTAAGTGCATCGGCCCAGAATTAGACACATGGTCGCGTAGCTGTTATACCTTTAAATCAGCAACCGATTTTGATGATTCGGAACTGCTAAGTGCAGGCCCTGAGGTTACTCAGGAAGATTGCGATGAC
>JAMOMJ010000281.1 GCA_027067135.1 Cyclobacteriaceae bacterium | reverse complement strand
GCCTCCGCACTAGATGCTTCTGTGCTAGAAATTTGGACAGATGTAAGTGGCATGATGACAGCAGATCCCAGAATAGTGAAACGAGCTCATGTGATTAATAAGATTTCTTACGAGGAAGCCATGGAGCTTTCTCACTTTGGTGCTAAGGTGATTTATCCACCTTCTATAATGCCGGTACTAAAGAAAAAAATACCAATCCAAATTAAAAACACCTTTGAACCAGGGCATCCAGGCACACTAATTTCTGAAGATTCTAATGGCTCTTCTACCATTATTAAAGGGCTCACAAGTATTAAGGATATTGCTTTGGTTTCGCTACGAGGTCCTGGAATGGTAGGAATCCCTAATTTCTCCCACCGATTATTTAGAGCTTTATCAAGTGCAGAAGTTAATGTTATTTTAATAACACAAGCATCTTCTGAACATTCAATTTCTGTAGCCATACTTCCAGAGGCAGTTGAAACAGCCAAAGAAGCTATTGAAAACGAGTTTGAGCTTGAAATTAATGTAGGCAAGGTAGCACCCTTAAAAATTAAAAGAGAACTTTCCATCATTGCCATTGTGGGTAATAAAATGCAAGATCAAGTAGGCGTGAGTGGAAAAATGTTTAATACCTTGGGTCATAATGGAGTTAATGTGGTGGCGATTGCCAATGGTTCTTCACAACGAAATATTTCGGTGGTTATTTATACAAAAGATCTTCGCAAAGCATTGAACAGTGTTCACGAAGCTTTCTTTTTATCAGATACAAAATCTCTTAATGTATTTATTGTAGGCGTTGGAAATGTAGGAGCTACTCTATTAGCCCAGATAAAAACCCAACAATCATACTTATACAAAAAACATCAACTCGACTTAAAAGTGGTAGGTTTAGCCAATAGTAGAACGATGTATTTTGATACGGATGGAGTTTCGTTAGATAACTGGGAAAGCTCCTTAGCCAAAGGAGAGCCTATGGAAATTGGTTCATTCATTAACAAAATGAGTGAGTTAAACCTCCGAAATGCAGTGTTTGTAGATAATACAGCTTCCGAAGCCATTGCTTCGAGGTATGCTAGCGTTCTTTCAGAAAGTATTTCTATAGTAACGCCTAATAAGGTAGCTTGTTCTTCAAGTTACTCAACCTATCGCCACCTTAAAGAGTTAGAGCAGAAATTTAGAACCAAGTTTTTATTCGAAACCAATGTGGGAGCCGGCTTACCTGTAATTTCTACCCTTAATGACATGGTAAAAAGTGGAGATGAAATTTTAGATGTACAAGGAGTGCTTTCAGGAAGCCTTAATTTTATATTTAATACCTATAATGGGACTAGAAGCTTTGCTTCTGTGGTGCGCCAAGCCAAAGAAGAAGGATATACAGAACCCGACCCAAGACTTGATATAAGCGGAAAAGATGTAATGCGGAAGCTACTTATTTTAGCTCGCGAAGCTGGAAATGAATTAGAAGAAAAAGATATCAATACAACTCCTTGCGTACCTGAACATTGCATGGAATTTGAGGGGGAAGCCTTCTTTGAGGCCTTAGAAAAAGAAGAGGCTTTTTTTAAACGGCAATATGAATCGGCTCAAAAAAATGGCAAAAAGCTAAAGTATGTAGCCAAGTTTAATGCCGATGAAGCAAGTACTCAACCTATGGAAGTGGCTTCAGACCACCCATTTTATCATTTAGATGGAAAAGACAATATAGTGTCGTTTAAAAGTAGGCGCTATTTTACCCAACCCCTTGTGATTAAAGGAGCTGGTGCTGGTGCAGAAGTAACTGCAAGTGGTATTTTTGCCGATATAATAAAAGCTGCTAATACTTAATTAAATTTTGTAGTAACGACAATTAGAAGGTCATTCCGTAGGAATCTTAGCCACGTTGAAAAGATTTTTTAATGGCAAAGATTTCTCCGTTCTACTGCGAAATGACTTCGAAATAATAATGAGAAGAGAATGATATCGACTAAAATAAAAGTTTTTGCACCTGCTTCCATCGCCAACGTATCTTGTGGATTTGATATTTTCGGGTTTGCAGTACCCAACCTTGGTGACTTTGTAGAAGTGTGGTTTAACGATACGGGTAAGTTAATTATTGAGTCCATTTCTGGGGCTGATGGACTGCCAACCGAGCCAGAATTAAACGTAACTACCGTTGCAGCACAAGCACTATTGGATGATATTGGAGAAAAAAGAGGTGTTTCATTTAACATTCAAAAAACAGTAAAACCTGGGAGTGGACTTGGCTCTTCTTCCTCTGCTGCGGTTGCAGGAGCTTTTGCCGTTAACGAATTGCTTGGTAAGCCATTTTCTCGAAGAGAATTATTGCCCTTTGCAGGTGTTGGTGAAAAATTAGCTTCTAACCAACTCCATTTCGATAATGTAGCACCATCGCTATTGGGTGGATTTTCTGTAGTAAGAAGCAACGAAGAAATGGATGTGCTATCCATTTCTTACCCCAAAGATTTATGGGTAGTGGCAGCACATCCACAGGTGGAGATTAAAACTAAGCAAGCCAAACGTATGTTGGGTAGAACTATGCCCATTTCCAATGCGGTTATTCAATTTGGTAATGTAGCGGGACTAGTACTCGCTTTGGTCTCCAATGATTATGACTTACTTGGCAGGTCAATGGTGGATATGCTGGCTGAACCGAAACGTTCAAAACTTATTCCTCTTTATGATGAAGCGAAAGAGGCTACCTTAGCTAAAGGTGCCATTGGCACTAATATAGCAGGCTCCGGGCCTACAATTTTTAGCTTTTGTAAAGGGGAAGAATCAGCCAAGCAAGTGATGAATGCTTATAAAAAAGTCTATGCTGCTTCTGAACTTGAAGTCAACTATTACATATCCAAAATTAATCCGGAAGGAGCCAAAAGAGTCAATTAATATGAACTATTTTAGTACCAATAACCCATCGCAAAAAGTAAGTTTTCAAGAGGCTGTTCGCAAAGGATTGCCAGATGATAATGGCCTTTTTTTACCAGAAGAAATACCTGTGCTACCTGATTCTTTCTTTAAAGGATTGCCAAACTTAAGCCTACAAGAAATAGGTTTCGAAGTAGCTAGGCTTTTTGTGGGAAATGAAATACCAGAGGCTGACTTAAAAACACTTGTATATGAAGTGCTATCCTTTGAAACACCCATTGTAAAGGTAGAGGAGGATGTGTATTCATTGGAGCTTTACCATGGGCCAACACTGGCTTTTAAAGATGTAGGGGCTCGATTTATGGCAAGGTGCCTGAGCTATTTTAATGAGATTGAAAATGAGCAAGTAACCGTATTAGCCGCTACCTCCGGAGATACTGGTAGCGCAGTTGCTAATGGTTTTTTAGGAGTAGATGGCGTGCAAGTAGTACTGCTTTACCCCAAAGGAAAAGTAAGCCAGTTCCAGGAAAAGCAAATGACTACACTTGGGCAAAATATAAAAGCTCTTGAAATAGATGGTAGTTTTGATGATTGCCAGAAGTTGGTAAAGACCGCCTTTTTAGACCAAGAACTAAGCAGGAAATTGGGGCTAACTTCTGCCAATTCCATAAATATTGCTAGATTAATACCCCAGTCGTTTTACTATTTTTATGCCTATGGGCAATTGGTTAAGCAAACAAACAAACCCATAGTGTTTTCGGTGCCAAGTGGCAATTTTGGTAATTTAACCGCTGGTTATTTTGCTCAGCAAATGGGTTTACCCATTCATCATTTTGTAGCCTCCACCAATGTAAATGACATAGTACCTCATTATTTGCAAACTGGAGAATTTAGTCCAAAACCTAGCGTAGCAACCATTTCTAATGCCATGGACGTGGGTAACCCAAGTAATTTTGTCAGACTCAACTATTTGCTTGATAATTCTCAAAAAGCCTTTTCTAAAAGTGTTACAGGGACAGCCTATACTGACGAGGAAACCAAAGGTGCGCTTAAAGAGCTACATGCACTTGATTACACCGCAGACCCACATGGAGCTGTTGGTTATCTAGGTTTAAAGGAATATCAAGAAATTAATGATGTAGCAGGTATCTTTCTAGAAACAGCCCACCCCATTAAATTTAAAGAAGTGGTAGAACCAACATTAGATATTAAGTTGGATATTCCCGATTCTTTAAAGGCGTTTTTAAAAAGGGAAAAGGTAGCGATTAATTGCTCAAGCCATTATCAAGATTTTAGGCAAACTTTAATGGATTTATAACAAAAAAAGAGGGTGTCTCAAAATAAAGACTATGGACTGAAAGTACCATAGTTTTAAACTGCAACTAAAAGTCGCTATGCTGGCTACTCCAATATAAAATTAGATTTATTTTGATCATCTGGCTTCCTGTGATGTTCCAAATATTCGTTTACTATCTTATTATATGTTTCTAGTGTGTCTATGTCATCTATAACGTTTGAGTGAGATAAAACTACTACATTTGATATATTAGTTGCAATTATTTCTTTGGCACCCAAATCTCCTTCTAAGGCGGCAAGTTCGGAAAAGTAGGATTTCTCAAAAATAGCAGGTACGCCTGCTTTGGTATCGTAACCAGTGGCAATAATAGGTTGTTGCTTCTTCTGCCATTCTGAGATTAATTCACCCAAAAAAACCGAATCAATTTGAGGTTGGTCGGCAAGCATAATTAAAACGGCATCAAAACCTTCTTCAAGAGCTTTTTTTGCTCCTACGGCAATAGAACATCCCATGCCTGATTCCCAACCTTTATTTTTTAATAGTTGGATGGATTTATGTTCTATTGATGCTCCTATTTCATCAACATTGGCACCTAAAACAACAAATACTTTCTTAGCTTGAGAATTTAAAGCCTGATCTATGCTATGCCCAAGTAAAGTAGTTTTACCCCAAGGTAATAACTGCTTTGGCTGTCCCATACGGCTGGAACCACCAGCAGCTAGAATTATAATGGCAATATTGGGTTTAACCGTCATCGTAGCTATATGAGTGATTCTGTATGAGCACTTACCCCAAACTCTTTCTTCCTCATCACAGCCATAATTTCTGCCATAATTGAAATGGCTATTTCTTGAGGAGTAATTGCTCCTATATCTAACCCTGCAGGCCCGTGCACTTTATCTAAAAAATATTCTTCTACTTCTGGATAAAATGTTAAAAACTCATCTAATAATTTTTCTTTACGTTTTTTAGCTCCCAGAATACCAATGTAAACAGCTTTTTTTTCTTTTATTGCCAACAAATTCTTTAGGTCTGTGGCATAATTATGCGACATCAATACTACGGCTGTTTGGCTATCCATTTCTAGGTTTGCTAATGACTCAGGTTGTAACGCAAGTACTTCTTTTGCTCCTGGAAAATCTTTGATTGTCTTTGGGTTGGAGATAGAACAGATAACAGACACGTCCCAGCCCGAAAATTGAGCCAATTTGCATAATGCAACAGTATCATGTTCGGCTCCAATAATTAGAAGGCGGTTACAAGGGTTCATTTCTTGAGTAAAAACATTCTTAGTATCTAATTTCTGATTCAATTCACCTGAAAATGGAATTAAATCGCTGTTTTTGTATTTTAGAACAGACCTAAACTCAGTTGACTCCCCAGCCTCTTTTTCATACCCAGAAACTACTTCGAATGGAATTCTTTTGGTTAATATATGTTTGAATAGCTCAATTGCTTCAGTTGTTGGTTCAAAAGGTTCAATTAAAATATAAATTACCCCTTCACAACCCAACCGATAACGACCGTCATAGGTCATTACTTTGGCTGTGCCCATTGTAAAAACGGAACCTGATTGTTTTAATATTTCTTTCTCCACACAGCCTCCACTCACAGCCCCAAGCATATAGCCATTTTCCCAAATAAGCATGCGCACACCTGGCTTACGGTAAGACGAACCATCAAGATCGACAACGGTGGCAAGCACAGTTTTGAGCCCTTGCTTTTGGGCAAGGACATAGCTTTCAAAAATGTTGCGTAGTTCGTGGGTCATACTCATTCGTCATTCCTGCGTAGGCAGGAATCCGCCCTGCAGAATGTAACAGTAAACCCTATTTTGTAAAACATATACTTTTCATATCAATTTATTGCTCTTGGAAACTTACAGATTCCTGCCTACGCAGGAATGACGGGTTAATTTTGGCTTTCTATTTAATAATCTTTAATGCTTTCAAAAAGACCAATCATACTTGGGTTGGTCTCCATTATTACCCTTTCTTTCCAACTTCGCTTCCATTTCTTCATTTGTTTTTCTTTTAAAATCGCAGATTCTATATCATCAAACCTTTCAAAGAAGATTAAATCGGTGCAATTATATTTTTTACTAAACCCAATAAACACGCCTGTTTTATGCTGGTAAATGCGAGTATAAAGTTGGCTAGTTACACCAATATAATATACCGTTCTGTTTTTGTTTGAAACAATGTAAACAAACCCTCCTTTACCTACCATTTTAATCTTTCTTCTGTCATTCCTGCTTAGGCAGGAACCCGTCCTGTAGAGTGTAACAGTAAGTCCTGAATTTATAAAATTTTACACATATTCGTTCCAATTAGTAACTCTTCAACATTTACAGATTCCTGCCTACGCAGGAATGATGATGTTATTTTACATATTCTTAACAAAAGGCTGTTTCGTAATCCTTTTACCCGTAGCTGCATAAATAGCATTGGCAACCGCTGCTGCTGCAGGCGGTAACGAGGGTTCTCCAAGCCCCGTAGGAGCCAGCTCATTTTCAATAAAATGTACTTCTACTTCAGGGGTTTCATCCATTCGAATAAGACGATAATTTAAGTAATTATCTGATTGCGGAACTCCATCTTTAAAAGTAAGCTCTCCATACATGGCATGCCCAATGCCATCAATCACCCCCCCCATCACTTGGTTTTTGGCTCCTAGAGGGTTTACTACAATGCCGCAATCAATTACACAGGTTACTTTCTTAACCAAAGGTTTACCGTCCTTCATTTCAATGTCGGCTACTTCGGCTACATGCGTGTTATGGCAGTAATAGGTAGAAAACCCTTGATAAACTCCATCTTTGGTATTGCCCCAATTCGATTTTTCAATGGCCATATTAATTACACCTTCTAACCGGTCTGCCGAATATTGAATTCGTTCATCAGCAGTTTTATCTACTTTTTTAAGCAAATCTAGTCGCATTTGAATCCTATCTACTTTAAGCAAATCTGCTAGCTCATCGAAAAAGCTTTGCTCTGCAAATGCCAAGAAGTTTGTATAAGGTGCTCGCCAAGCTCCTGTGGTTATATTGCTATTATATTTGGCCACATCTACTTGGTAATTTTCAATAGCTCCTGCCGGGAAAAAATTCGGAATCAAACCATACATATTAGAATTGATAGCGGCTTCTTTTAAATGGTAGCCTGTAATTTTTCCATCTTTAATAGAAGCCGAAATGCGGTATTTAATAGCTGGGCGGTATTTGCCGTTTGCCATATCATCTTCTCTACTAAACACTACTTGCACAGGTTGCTTGGCAAGGTTCGAAACCTCTGCTGCTTCCAGAGCAAAACCTCCATAAAGCCTACGGCCAAAGCCTCCACCCATACGGGTCATTTCTAAGGTAATATCTTTTTCGTCTCGCTTTAATAGCTTGGCCACACGGCTGGCTGTTCGGGCAGGAGTTTGAATAGGCCCGGCTAGTTTTATTCGTTCAGGGTTTACGTCTGCGTAAAAGTTCATAGGCTCCATACAGTTGTGAGGCAAAAATGGAGACTCATAGGTGCGTTCCAGCACTTCATCTGCATCTTCAAAGGCTTTTTTAACATCACCATCGGCTCGTAAAGTTTCAAATTTGGAACCATCCAATAAGCCCAATAAAATATTGTCGTGATCCGTGGTGCTTTCGGCTTTAGTGCCTTCTTTCCAATTGGCGGTTAATGCTTTTTTGCCCTTTATTGCTGCCCAGGTATTATTTGCAAGAACTGCCACCTTGTTACCAAACTGAATTATGTTGGTTACCCCTGTTACTTGTTTTGCTTTGCTGTCGTCAAAATCAACTAACTCCTGGCCAAAAGCAGGCGGCCTTAATACAGACACAAAAGCCATTCCTTTTTGCCTATAATCCAACCCAAATAGTGGCTTTCCTGTAATTATTTCATCAATATCTACATTGGGCGCATCGCTCCCTATAATAGTAAAATCTTTAGGGCTTTTTAATGTAATATTTTCAGGCACTTCTAATTTAGCAGCGTCTAAAACAACATCTCCATAAGATAAAGTTTCACCTTTAGCATTAGAAATAACACCTTCTTTGGTGGTGCATTCTTCCGGCTTTACACCCCAACGATTGGCAGCAGCCATTATCAACATCATGCGGGCAGTGGCTCCTGTTTGTCGCAAAGGTTCCCACGCTTGTCGTATCGATTGGCTTCCACCAGCTACTTGTCGAGTAAAATGATCTTTGTCCAATGCTCCCTGTTGTACATATACATCTTTCCAAGCAACATCAAGCTCTTCTGCAATAAGCATAGGCATAGATGTTTTTACGCCTTGTCCAATTTCCGGGTTGGGAGCAAAAATGGTCACAATACCATTATCTGCTATCTTTATAAAT
Source organism: Cyclobacteriaceae bacterium (assembly GCA_027067135.1). GTDB lineage: Bacteria > Bacteroidota > Bacteroidia > Cytophagales > Cyclobacteriaceae > JAKISE01. The sequence goes on along the minus strand of JAMOMJ010000281.1, from coordinate 1,068 downwards.
GCATTAAAATCGTTAAAATCAAGTAAGGATAAATCTACCGGAGGTTCTGCTGTGGTAGCACAAGATGTGAATAAATTAAAGCCAATAAGCATTCCGCCACTGGCAAGTGCAGAAGTCTTTAAAAAAGACCGTCTGCTAAAAGCAAATTTGTTTTCAGATTTCATAACTGTCTTTTTTAAGGTTAACTAATATTTTTTGCAGCCACTTCAACGGCCTTTTCAATACTATTATAAGAGGCACATCGGCATATATTACCATGCATAGCTTCTCGAATTTCGTCTTTAGATGGGTTGCTGTTTTCTTCAAGAAACGAAGAGGCTGCCATTATTTGTCCTGACTGACAATATCCACACTGAGGAACATCTATTGTCTTCCAAGCCTCTTGTACGGGGTGAGTTCCGTGCTCCGAGAGCCCTTCTATAGTTGTAATTGTTTTTCCTTCCAGAGTAGATATTAAGGAGATGCAACTTTTGGCGGCCTTACCATCAATGTGAACCGTACAAGCCCCACATTGGCCAATTCCACAACCAAATTTAGTTCCTACTAATTCTATTTGATCCCGTAACACCCATAATAATGGAGTGTCATCATCAGCTTCAATGGTGTGCTGGGAGCCATTGATCATAAGTTTATATGTTGCCATAGCTTTTTTGTTAATAAGGTACAATAACGGTTAAAACACACAGTGCCTCAATTTGCTACTAAAAATACAGATAATTTTTAGTAACCTGAGTTCGACCTAAGGAATACTGTCAGTTTTAAGTGAAAATTTCATAAACAACTCAAATTTATGTAGGACTAACGAGTTAATTCAAAGAAATTTGAGGAAGTTTAGGGAAATTTCACTAAAGCCCTAAGGGAAAATATCTAGCAGGCAGGAAATAATCCATTATTTTTTCACTTTTTATTTCCAAAACCTCACCTACTATCTTATTTTCTGACAGCTATTCCTTATCCCGAACTCAGTCCATCCATGGGCAAGCCCCTATTATCTATTTTGATAACTGAACAGTGAGTACCTTAGATGCATAAAAACAGGGGAAAGTAAAATCAAACTTTTAAAAACAT
>JAMOMJ010000280.1 GCA_027067135.1 Cyclobacteriaceae bacterium | reverse complement strand
ATTAAACAGGCACATATTGCCGATAGTGCTTTAATTTCTGCAGAAGCATTATTATTAGAAGCAAGTTTACTGTCAGAAGATCCTAAAATCACCTTGAAGGTGAATGATGTTTTAAAGAATGTAACCCAGTCACTAGAAGCAGATATATATGGACATCCTTCAATATTATCCCTCGTAAAATAATATTAAATTTCATCCACAAAAAAGCCCTCTAATAAGAGGGCTTTAGTTTGAAATGCTCCTAGCTTTATGGCACTACAGTCACTGAACGTGTGGCTGTTGATATATTGCCAGAAGTATCAGTAGCCGAATAGAAAACTGTAAACGGTCCTCCTACAACAGCTGTATCAATTGCTGCTAATCCCGATACTGTAACAGGTGCTGACGAATTATCCCCTGCATCAAAAGCACTTGCTCCAGCATCTGCATAGGTTGTACCAACAGTAACATTAACAGAAGCTGCTCCTATTACAGTAATAACAGGTCCTACTGTATCCGCAGGTGCTACTGCAGCAGTATCTCTAAAGAATAATGGCAAGTTAGAACCTCCAATATTTAAAGTAAGATAGAAACCAGTATCATCACTAGCAGTATCACCATCGCTTAATCTAAAGGTATTGTTTGGTCCCGTTTCTATAATTATCGCTTTCGTCGTTGTAATTGTAAAATTACTATCCGATACAATCTGACCATCTAATGTAACAGAATACCAAATACCTGCTTTCAACTCATTTATCACACTGAGTGACAATGCATCAATTACACTAGCAACAACTGATGGCTCTGGTGGTGCTTCACTAGGCTTATCAGTACAAGACTTAGTAATACCATAGGGGCTAAACATATTTGGCGGTGAGATTTTTATATCATTAACATCTGCGGCGACAACAGGTAGTTCGAAATCTATATGTTCCTCAAACTCTGTACCACTAACAATAACTGATGATGTAATCCTTTGTATTGACCACAACGCCCTACTTTTAGGGTAGACAACTTCAATAACTATTCGCCCATTCTCATCTGTAACACCAGTTCCTGTAACCGCAGCATCATGTGTAGGCTCTAATAAATCATTACCATTTATATCTTCACCCACATCTAAATTACCATTTTTATTAAGGTCTTCAGAATCACACACTATTGCATCACGTTCTCGACTCCAAACATCACCCCGAACTTCCATTTTACCCTTCCAGTAAGCTATCGGTACAATTGTGAAATCTACTTTTTGCTCTTTTACAGGGTTTCCTGCGCTATCTGTTACAATCACTCCATACTTTCTAATATAAAAAACATCTGATGATGTGATTAGATTATCTTCACCCAATACAATTCGTAAAGCATTACTACCAACTGTTAAGAAAACAGCATCCTCTGCTACGATTCCTTCATAACTTTGAATAAATGTAGTAATTTTTACACCATCTTTCGCACTAGTTGAGTCACCTGCTGTGTAAGAAACAGAAGCTCTACCTAAGGAATCCGTTACTGCTGTAGAGCCACTCAAAACACCATTGACCGTATCATCAAGCCTAAAGCTTATTACTTTGTTTTTAACTGGATTATCATTAATATCACGAATTCTTGAAATAATTGTACTAGACTTATTTGGCGTGATTAATGTTGGATCAGCTTGAGTATTTAAATACGCAGGTGTAGTAGCAATAAACTCTCGAGTTAAAGATGTTGATAAGCCATCTGTCGTAGTGGCACTAATAACTGTTTTTCCTGCTGTAGCAGATGATATTTCAATACTCGCTTCACCTGCAGCATTTGTTGTAACGGTATTATTAGCTAGGCTTCCTCTAGTTGCACTTACATAAATAAGCTTACTCGCTTGAGGAACACCTGATTTCTTCCAAAAGAACTTGATCACCTGAGAAGTATTAATATTCAATTCTGCTATATTATTATTCGACAATTCAAACTCATCTTCAGAAACTGTAATAGATTTATTAATGGATGTGCCAAGAACCTCTGCTGTTAATACATCACTCCCTCCTTC
>JAMOMJ010000279.1 GCA_027067135.1 Cyclobacteriaceae bacterium | reverse complement strand
ATCAATAATTACACATTCTTTAGTTTCATCATAAAGTATATAAGTGTTTTCGCTAAATGGGTTAAAAACCAACGTTTGAATCGTAATCATAAAGTTTAATTGATGAAATTTGATACAAAGTAGAGGGTTTAATATCAATACACAAAACTTGAAACAAGAATACGATTATATAATTGTGGGGCAGGGCTTGGCAGGAAGCTGCTTGGCTCTTGAACTTAGAGAAAAAGATAAGACTGTTATGGTTTTTAATGACCCCACTGGTAATAGTTCCTCACGAGTGGCAGGTGGTTTGATAAACCCGATTACTGGGCGAAAAATGGTGCTTACCTGGCGGGCGAATCAATTATTTCCTTTCCTTAAGTACTTTTACAGAAATGCGGAAAAGAAATTAGGAATAATGTTTTTTCATGAAACGCCTATTTACAGACCATTTATAAGTGTAAAAGAACAAAATGAATGGTACGGGAAAAGTGTAGAAGCTAATTTTAAACCTTTTGTAAAAGAAGTAGTAACCAAGAGTGAAAAGGAGCAAGTAGTGGCCGATCCATTTGGAGGGTTACTATTAAATGGTTCGGGATATTTAGACACTATTACTTTTTTGGAGGCTGTTAATAATTGGTTAAAAACAAGTGATATGCTTGTTAATGAAAAATTTGATTTTGATTCTCTAAACTTTATTAATGGAGCTGCCGTTTATAAAAACATTAAAACAAACAAAGTGGTTTTTTGTAATGGTGTTGAAATTACTAGAACTAATTACTTTGAAGAAGTAAAGTTTAGGCCTGTTAAAGGAGAGGTCTTAAAAATTAGTATTAACCCAGCGTTAAATAAAGTATATAATAGAGGCGTTTTTATAATGCCACGAGATGGAAACCACACAGTTGGTTCCAATTATAACCATAAAGATTTAAGTTGGGAGAAAACAGAAAATGGCCGAGAGGAGATTGAAACAAAATTGCAGTCCTTATTATTAAAAGAGTATAAAGTAGTGGGGCATAAAGCAGGAGTTCGGCCTTCTGTTTCTGATAGACGACCAGTGCTTGGAAAAAGTAGTAGTAATGAACAAATTATTATTTTTAATGGTTTAGGAACGAAAGGAGTATCTTTGGCTCCATTTTTTGCCAATCAGTTGGCTAATAATTTGGTTAGTGGCACTGAAATTGAGAAAGAAGTGAATGTGAATAGGTTTTATTAATAAAAAAAGTACATTTTTAAGAAGTGAGGATATTTGGGTTAATACTTGGTTTTATTTTTTTATCGGTGTCTTTCGTTTTTGGGCAGCAAACACGAGAGGTTTTTGGTAAAAACCGATTGCAATACCTCGAATTCGACTGGAAATATTATAGTAGTGTAAATTTTGATGTGTATTACTATGGTAAAGGAGCTAAGTCTGCACGAAAGGCAACCGAGTACCTTGAAGAAGAGTTTGAAAGAATAACCGATATTGTTGGTTATAGCCCCTATTTTAAAGCCAAAATATTTATATATAATTCAGTTGCAGAAATGCAGCAGAGTAATGTAGGTGTAAATATGTCATCTCACCGAGTAGGAGGACAAACCGATTTTGTAAAAACCTATGTAGAAGTAGCTAATCCTGGTTCAATCATTGGGTTAAAACAGGAGTTGGTTATGGGGCTTTCTGAATTGATATTGAATGATATGCTTTTTGGTGGCAGCCTTTCGGATATGTGGCAAAACACTTATTTAATGAGCTTGCCCGATTGGTATGTAAAGGGTGCTATTGCTTACTTGGCCAAAGGCTGGGATGTAGAAATGGATGATAGAGTCCGTGATTTGATGAGCAGTGGAGCAGTTTCTAAACTAAATAAATTAGGAACAGAGCAAGCCGTTTTTGCTGGCCAATCAATGTGGAACTTCTTGGTTCAGAAGTATGGTAAGAATAATGTAAACCAAATTTTAAATTTGGTTAGAATGGTAAGAAGCGAAGAAAAGAGTTTTTCTTATACGTTGGGTGTGCCTTTTAAACAATTAATGTTAGAGTGGCAGGAGTATTACACGAATATGTCGAATCAAGTAGCCAAATCTTATGAGGTTCCTGATAATTCGAATGTAGTTCTTTCTTTAAAAATGGGAGAAAATTTAACCTCACTCACGTTAAACGAAGATGCTACAAAACTGGCCTATGCAATTAATGAAAATGGCAAGTACGAGGTTTTTATAAGAGATATTGAATCGGGTAAAGTAGAAAGGATTATTAAGGAGGGGCATCAAGTTACTGATCAAAAAACAGATAAGACTGTGCCCCTTTTAGATTGGCAGAACGAGCAAACATTAGGGATAGTTACTTATAGAAAAGGAATTTATTATTTATGGCTTTACGATGTAGAAACTAAGAGCAAAATTGCCAGCCCCCTACGAAATTTAGAAGAAATTAATAGTATTAATTTTTCTGGAAACGGGCGCTTGGCTGCCCTAAGCGCAAATAGGTCAGGTAAAACGGATATTTATTTGTTGAGCGTAAGGAGAAATAAGATAAGAAGACTAACGAACGATTATTTTGATGATATTAATCCAACATTTATTCCGAATTCCAACACAATAATTTTTAGCTCAAACAGATCAAATGACACACTAAAGGTAGATGATGAAAGCTTTAAAAAGCTAAACTCTAATTTTAACATTTTTACATTTAATTTAGATACCACTAAAACTGTTTTAAGCAGGCTAACTAATACCATTAGTTATGATTTTGCTCCTCGAGGAAAGAATAAAAAGGAATTTTTCTACCTAAGTGATCAAAAAGGAATTACCAATTTATTTAGGTATAGCATTGTAGATAGCCTGTATTTACAGGTAAGTAAGTTTTCGAAGAATATTCGTAAATATGATGTAAATTTTGATAAGGGAGTTTTTGTGTACGCTACGTTAAACGGACAAAAAGAGCAGGTTTTCTTTGAGCCTAATTTCGATTTTTCACGTTCTGCGTTTACTCCATTAACCCCACGGCAGCAAATTCAGCAGGTAAAATTTTTATCGTCCAAAAGGCTTGAAGCTGCTAAAAAGAGGGCTTCTAAACCACTGGTAGTGAAAAAGGAATCTCCTAAAGTAAATTTAAACTTAGGAGCAAAGGATAGTGTTAAAGTAGATGCAAAAAAAGAGATAGAGAAAAAAGAGGAAACAAACGATACTGGTTTAATTGATACTGATAATTATGTGTTTGATAAGGAGGTAGTTAAAAAGAAGAAGAAAACAGGCTCTTTTTTAAGTAATTATAAGCGTATATCATATTCTACCAAGGTAAAAGGTCCTTTTAATTATGAGCCCATTGTAAGTGCAGATAATATCACAACTTCTTGGGTGATAGACCCAATTCGTGGATTTGGAGTGTTACTAGAAGCCCAAATGAATGATATGTTGGGCAACCATAAGTTTATGAGTGGAGCTATGGTTTCTACTGATTTTAAAAGTGGAGATGTGTATGTTGAGTATCAATACCTTAAAAATTTAGTAGATTATTCGGCAAGGTTCGATCGAAGTTCTTGGTTTATTGATGAGGGAACTGAGTTGCGACAAAAATATGCTAAGAGCAAAATTGAAGTGGCAGCCTCGTTACCATTTACTGCCAAAACAAGACTTTCACTTAAACCATCTTATACCTATACTCAATTTCAAGACTTATACCCAATTGTGTTATCAGGAGGGTTGGCTAACCTAGAAAGAATTGGGAATTCGTATGTGGGTATGACTGCTGAGTTTGTGTATGACAATTCCATTGTATTCGGTCAAAATATGCTTGAAGGAACAAGGTTAAAGCTGAGTTTTCAACATAACGAAGCAATGAACGACCGTGATAGAAGTTTTACTAATTTAAGCTTTGATTTTAGACATTATCAGAAAATATATCGTTCACTGGTTTTTGCTTCTCGAGTATATTACGGCAGTTTTTTTGGAAAGCATAAACATAATTATTTACTAGGAGGTATGGATAATTGGCTGTTTAAGAATGATATGGCTCAAGCCGACCCATGGTTACCAAAACCGAGTGTTGAAAACGAAAATTTATATTTTTTACAATTTGCAACCTCATTAAGAGGCTATGATTTTAATACTTTTTATGGTTCTAATGTATTATTTGCAAATTTTGAACTTAGAATGCCTATTGCCTCTATTTTTTACTCTGGCCCAGTTGGTTCAAGCTTTGTTAAGAACTTTCAGCTAGTAGGTTTTTTTGATATAGGATCATCTTGGACAGGTGTTTCACCCTTTAATGAGGATAATAATATTAGTACAGTTATTATTAAAGATTCTAATTTTGAAGCGCAGATACAAACCTTTAAAAACCCATGGTTAATGGGCTATGGAGTTGGAATGAGAAGTATGATTTTCGGCTATTTTATGAAGTTTGATTTAGCTTTTCCTTATGAAGACGATCAAGTAGGGGATGCAAAGTTTTATGTAACTTTGGGTCACGATTTTTAAGTTAAGTAATCAGAATATTTTATGACTAAATCAATGACTGGGTTTGGGTTGGCTAACCATTCCATTGGAGAATATACCATTGCTGTAGAAGCGAAATCATTAAACTCAAAATTTGCAGATGTAAATCTAAGAATGCCTTCTCAACTTGGTGCTAAGGAGATTGAATGGCGGAAGTTAATTTCTGATTTACTAATTCGAGGTAAAATTTCTGTTATAATTGAAATCTCAAGCGAATCCTCTGAGCAAACTTTAATAGATAAAGAGCAATTTGAAAAGTACTTTTTGCTTTACAAAAAGATGGGCGAAGCTAGTAATGTTGGAGAAGATGAATTGTTCAAGTTAGCTATACAGGCTCCAGGTGTTTTCAAATCATCAAATAGCTTAGTAATTCCACCCGAAGTGGTGGGTAATGTGGATGGTGTAATAAAAAAAGCAATTTTAGCTTGTGATGAATTTAGAGTTCAAGAGGGTAATGAGTTAGAGAAAAAACTTAAAGAATACGGAAATACAATCAGTTTAAACCTAGAAGAAATTATAAAACTTGATGCAAACCGAGTTGACCGAGTGTCTGATAGGTTAAAGGCAACACTAGCGGGGCTCGAGTTAGATGTTGAGGTAGATAAAAACCGATTTGAGCAAGAGTTGGTGTACTATATCGAGAAGTTTGACATCAATGAAGAAAAAGTACGTTTATCCAATCATCTAAATTATTTTAACGAAATACTTGGGTTAGATGAGCCCATCGGTAAAAAGATAGGTTTTGTATCTCAAGAAATTGGCCGAGAAATAAATACCATAGGCTCCAAAGCAAATGATTCGGAAATTCAGCGACATGTAGTTGCTATGAAAGAAGAACTCGAAAAAATAAAGGAGCAATCGCTTAATATTCTTTAAACTAAATAATTAGTTTAAATATTTAACTTTTACAACTAAGTCGTACTATATTTATAAGTTTATAGTAGGCAGCTATTCCTTAGGTCGAACTCAGGTTATTAATTATTCCCTAAAAAATAGGGTATTGGCACTAAAAATAAACAAAAAATTATGAATCGTAAGGTTTTAATGGGAGTTGGCGCAGTAATTATTTTGCTTATCGGGTATTTTGTGGTTCGTGGAGGGGCAAGTAGTGATTCAACTGATATTTTGGTTTCGGTTGAACATGGTAAGTTTCAAGTAGAGGTTGAAACCACAGGAGAGCTTGAAGCAAAAAACTCCGTAAAAATATATGGTCCACGAAAATTGCGAGAGCATAGAATTTACCAGGTTAAGATTGATAAAATTGTAGAAGAAGGCACTGAAGTGGAAAAAGGAGGATGGATTGCATCTCTCGACCGTTCGGAATTAATGACTAAAATTCAAGATGCACAATTGGAAGTGGATAAAGAGCTATCTCAATATACACAAATTGAGCTAGATACCACCTTACAAATGAGGCAATCAAGAGATGAGCTAATTAATTTAGAGTATGCCATTGAAGAAAAGCAAATTATATTGGATCAATCAAAATTTGAGCCACCTGCAACAATTAAGCAGAATGAAATAAATTATAAGAAAGCCGCAAGAGCTTATACTCAGGCAAAAGAAAATTATATCATTAAGAAAAAGCAGAATAAGGCAAAAATGCAGGAAGTGAGTGCTAATCTTCGTAAGTCACAAAATAAGCTTAATGCCCTAAACGATTTAATGATGGAGTTTAATATTACGGCTCCTGAGGATGGCATGCTAATTTATAAAAAAGGGTTTGACGGTAAGCCTATGAAGGAGGGCTCAACCATTAGTGCTTGGGATCCTGTAGTAGCAACCTTGCCTGATTTATCGGTAATGATTTCTAAAACATTTGTTAATGAAGTAGATGTTAGAAAGATTAAGAAAGGACAGTTTGTTGAAGTTGGGCTAGATGCTTTCCCAGAAAAGAGGTTAACTGGTAAAGTTATTAAAGTGGCTAATGTTGGTGAACAACGACCTAATTCAGATGCTAAAGTTTTTCAAGTTAATATCCAAATTGATGGTAGAGATGATTTGCTGAGACCATCAATGACTACTAGTAATAAAATAATTATTAGCACCCTTGATACTGCCAACTTTGTGGCTATGGAGTGCCTGCATTCTCAAAACGATTCTATAACCTATGTGTATCTTAAAAATGGACTTTCGGTAAAAAAGCAAGAAGTAGAAATAGGACTTAATAATATGAATGAGGTTGTAATTCTTGATGGTATAGAAGAGGGAGATAGGCTGTATTTATCAATACCAACTGGGTATGAAGATGACGAAATTAGTTTGCTTCCTTCGTTAAATGGAAAACGAAACAAAAAACAAATAGAGGAGAAGGTTGAAAAGCCAGAAACTCCACAGCAGGAAAAAGGAGTGAGAGGCCAAGGCCAAAGAGAGGGTGGTAAAAAGAGTAACAAAAAGCAATCGTCCAAATGAAATTAAAGGAACTTATTTCAGAACGATTTTTATCTAATTTTTATGTTGCTTTCGATGCTGTTGTTGCCAATAAGGTAAGATCGTTATTAACAGCTCTTGGAATTATTTTTGGGGTGGCTGCTGTAATTGCCATGCTAGCCATTGGCAATGGTGCACAACAAGAAATATTAGAGCAAATTAAACTTGTGGGGGTTAATAATATTGTTGTAACGCCCATAGTTCAACAAACCGAAGAAGATATAACAGGAGAGTCTAACTCTTCAAAGGAAAAATTTTCGCCTGGGTTAACAGTTCGTGATGTAGAGGGCTTGGTAAAGATTATCCCAGGAATAACAACGGTGAGTCCTGAAATACTTATTGAAACTTACATCATTAAAAATGGCACACGAAGGTCTGCTAAACTAGTAGGCGTTACTCCTCACTATTTCGATATAACTAGCTTTGTACTTACCGATGGACGTATGTTTAATGCGAAGCATATGGAAAAAGGTGATCCAGTTTGTATCATCGGGAATAGCATAAAAGTTAAATTTTTTCCTACAGAAAACCCTATAGGAAAATCTATAAAAATGGGAGGGGTGTGGCTTAAAGTAATTGGTGTGTTAGAGGAGCGTACGGTTTCTCAATCTAGTATTTCTAAGCTCGGTATTCGAGATTATAATATGGATGTTTATACACCAATACAAACTGTATTGGTAAGGTATAAAAATCGCGATTTGGTAACCGAAGCTAAAATAAGAGGAGCTAATGCATCAAGTGGCGGGATGTTTATGATTTTTGGAGGAGGATCTGACGAAGAGGAAAGTAAACCCAGAGAGAATTACCATCAGATAGATCGTTTGGTTATTCAAGTAGGAGAAACTGAAATGTTAAATCCTACTGCAGAGATTTTATCACGCTATTTAGAACGAAAGCATTATGGCGTTATTGATTACGAAATAACCATTCCCGAACTTTTATTAAAACAGCAACAGCGTACAAAGAGTATTTTCAATTTTGTGTTAGGAGCCATTGCAGGTATTTCATTGCTGGTGGGTGGTATTGGTATTATGAATATTATGCTGGCTTCGGTAATGGAGCGTATTAAAGAAATAGGCCTTCGACTTTCCATTGGAGCACGTAAAGAAGACATTGTAATGCAATTTTTGAATGAAGCTGTGATGATTAGTGTTTCTGGAGGTATTATTGGAGTAATTCTTGGTATTGCCATGGCAGCCATTGTGTCTAAAATAGCCGAAATTCCAACCATAATTTCTCCACTTTCTATCATTTTATCTTTTGGGGTGGCTGCAACCGTAGGCCTTATTTTTGGAATTGCCCCAGCAAAAAGAGCAGCAGAGCAAGATCCTATAACTTCGTTAAGACATGAATAAATTATTAGCTTTTATTTTATTTGTTAGTTCAATTTCTAACAGCATAGCGCAATCAGCGGCCTATACGTTAGATGATATTGTTCAAAGAGCTCGATCTAGCTCAACAGCTTGGTTAAGTGCAGAAACGCGTAAAGAGAACCAATATTGGCAGTATAAAACCTTTAAATCAGATTACACGCCTCAGTTAGTGTTGAGTGGCATGTTGCCGGCTTTTAATAAAAGTGTAACTCCTATTACTCAGCCAGATGGTAGCGTTATTTTTAGAGAAGTGAATAATAATACCTTGCAAATGAGTTTGGGGCTTAGTCAGGTAATTGGCCCAACGGGAGGTACGGTTTCGGTATCAACTGATTTAAGCAGATATGATGATTTTATTCTGGATTACTCTCAGTTTAGCAGCCAGCCATTAGGGATAGGATTAAACCAACCTATTTTTCAGTTTAACCCTTTTAAGTGGAATAAGCTAATTAAACCGTTGGTGTATGAGGAGTCTCAAAAGGTTTATTTTGAAGAACTAGAGCAAATATCTATTAACTCTACTAGGCGTTTTTTCGACCTTTTGCTTGCGCAAATAAGACTAGAAATTGCCACTAAAAATGTGGAAAGTAATGATACTATTTATCAAATAGCACAAGGGCGATATAATCTTGGTAAGATAACAGAAAATGACTTATTACAATTGGAACTTAATTTGGTTAACTCCAACTTAGCAGTTTCACAAGCTTCGGTAGATCAACAATCTGCATCTTTAAACTTAAAAGCATTTATTGGCTTATCCGATGGAGAACAAATTCAACTAAAGTTACCAGAACAAATTCCTGATTTTGAAGTAGATGAAAACATCGCTTTGGCGGAAGCTCGAAAGAACAAAGCCAATATGGTAAATTATAAAAGAAGGCAACTAGAAGCTAAACAAGAAGTAATACGTGCAAAGCGAGCTAGTGGCGTAAATATGAACTTACAAGCATCTTATGGTCTTAATAATCAGGCTCAAACTGTGGGGGATGTTTATCAAAATCCTTCGAATGCTACCAGAGTTGGACTACAAATGAACGTACCTATTGTTGATTGGGGACGACAAAAAGCTCGTATTAGAACGGCTGAAGCCAATATGAAATTGGTGGAATATCAGTTAAAGCAGGACGAAGAAACGTTTGAGCAAGATGTAATAATCCAGGTTCGAAACTTTAATATGTTACGTGAGCAGCTTAAATCAAGAATAAAGTCGGATGAAATTGCTCAGAAAGCGTATAATATCTCAAAGCAATTATTTCTTATCGGCAAAATTTCTATTACTGATTTAAATGCCTCTTTAGCGGCAAAAGACAATGCAAAGCAGAGTTATGTAAGCTCACTTAGAGATTTTTGGATTGCTTATTACCAATTACGTGAAAAAACACTCTACGATTTTCATCATAATCAGCTTTTGGTAAGAGATATTTA
>JAMOMJ010000278.1 GCA_027067135.1 Cyclobacteriaceae bacterium | reverse complement strand
TTTTGCTATCATACGATCCGTCATTGATACTGCCATTAAAAACAGAGCTAATGTCTTTAATAGCCTCAGATTAGTCGCTAACTTGGTTCCTGAATAGTTACGAATAAATTATGAAAAGATTATTTCCCTTTTTAATTTTCTTAGTAATATTATTGGCTTGCACAGGTAAAAACGAGGATTTTATAAGAATTGACCCTTACGATAAACAAGTAATTGATTATTTTGAAGAAATCGCCTTAGGGTTTTCTGACGGCTCTATTAGCGAAATTACACGAAAATGGAAAGCGCCAATGAAAGTGTATATGAGTGGCACTCCAAATGAACCTCTCAAAAAAGAGTTAAACAAAATTATTTCTGAAATAAACTTATTAGCTACCGATGGCTTTCAAGTTGAGGTAACCGAAGATTCGTTGGGTGCTAACTTCGACATTATAATAGGTACAGCCAAACAATATTATACCAATTTTCCTTCACAAGGAGACACCACCAGTACCTCTGCTGGTAATTATTATATTTATTGGCGTAATAAAAGCGATTTATTTTATGGCAATATGTTTATAGATACGAACCAAGGCACTTTTTCTTATTCCACTTTCTTATTGAGGAGGTATTTAACAGGAGCCATTGGCCTTACTAATAACTCTTATCTTCAATATAATAGCATATTCTCTGCAGATTGGAAAGTTGTAAACAACTATCTACAAATAGACAAAGATATGATTCGGCTTTTATATCACCCAGATATGCAAACTGGGTGGAATGCTGAGGTTGTTAGAACTAAAGTGTTAAATATTTTGATGAATGAAAAATGATTGCTGTAAAAACTACTTTCGCCCCACCATCATAAATAACGGGTATTCCTTAATAGTACCGTCTTTTAATTCTTTTTCAATGATGTGACAAATGCCGTAATGAGTTGGTGTTAATCCTGAATCCTTGAGCTTTTGTTCGAGCTCTGACTGTACAAACCCTTTATGGCCGTGAAACTCATCTTCGTGGAAACTGCCATCTTCTTTTACCAAATCTATGATAACCAAATATCCTTTCGGGTTTAGTAATTGTGCCGATTTTTGTACGAATAAAGCCGTATCATCAATATGATGCAGTGTTTGTAAAATAAAAATTAGATCATATCGCGATGTTGGCAGTTCCTGTGTCATTATATCATACTGCACAGGGTGCAACGATTTTATACCTTGCTCTTCCACTTTCCGTTGAGCAGCCTTTGTCATTTCTATGGAGGAGTCCATTAACTCAATAGAAGGAATCTTATCTTTAAGGGCAAAACTTAGCAAGCCTGTTCCACTCCCATATTCCATTGCTTTTTTTACATTACTTAAATCCACTTGGCTGGCTAGGTAATCAGCTAGTTTATGCGCTCTAGTTGCATGGTCGTGGTTTTTATCCCAGTCGGCTGCTTTTTTATCGAAATTGCTCATGGTTTTGTTAAAAGTTATTGGTTATTAGTTAATTGAACATTGTACATTGATAATTATTCATTGCTAATTATCAATCACTCATTCATTGTCTTTTTATGTTTCTTAATCATTGCCCACTCAAATATAGCAGGGAAATATTGCTGCATAATACGTGTAAATTTACCAATAGCCGATAGTGTTTGTTTATAGGTTCGTTGTTCAATTCCTTTTACAAAGTAGTTAGCCACTTCGCTCAAGGGCATTCTCTTAAATTGGGTACGCACGGGCATTGGTTTAATATTTCCTTGGGCATCAAAATAAGTTTTATCCAAGTCATTTTCTGCAAAGCCTACATAATTAATTCCCACATGTACACCGGTTCCTGCTAATTCTATTTTTAATGATTGCACCAACCCTGTAAGCGACATTTTAGAAGCTGAATATGCAGAGTAATTCGGTAACCCCATATAGCCAGCAATACTGCCTGTAAATACTACACTTCCTTCCGATTTTTTTAAATGAGGTAAGGCTGCCTTTGTAGGGAATAATACGCCCATGATATTGGTATGAAACACATTTTCAAATACCTCGGGGCTGGTATCGGCAATGCTTCCTTCCATAGCGATGCCTGCATTATTAATAAGAATATCTAATTGTCCGTGCCTTGAAATTGTTTCTGCAACAAGCTTTTCACAGTCATTATACTTTCCCACATCTGCTGCTATTGCCAAGGTTTCATACCCTAAGGCTCTTAGTTCCTCTTTGGTTTTATTCAGTTTCTCCCCATTACGGCCATTTAGAACCACCTTTACTCCTTTTTGAGCAAGTGCAATAGCAATGGCCTTACCAATTCCCTGGCTCGACCCTGTAATAATGGCTACTTTATCCTTTAAACTAGATGCTTTCATTTATTTTTTAAATAATGTGTGATTTGGATAAGAATACAACAAAAAATTCTTTTACCTCGCTCACCAAATCGCATTTAAAATAAGCCTAGAACGGAGCGTCAATCTGAGCATTCTATACGAAGATTCTCTCAATTAGTAAAGTGTTTTTCAAAATCCTATGTTCACAAAAAAGAGATTCTTCGGGCAAAGCCCTCAGAATGACGCTTTATTTATAGTCAAATTGTTTCTTGCAAAACATTAAACTCAAGTTAAATATCCATTTTTTCTAAACCAATCAAAGGCTTCATTAACTGCTATTTTAATCGGTGTTTGAGGCATGTCCAACTCCTTAACCGCTTTAGCAGCTGTAAAATAATTAGTTATCAAACTTAATTTAGCAACTGGCAAACTTACCTTTGGTTCAGTTTTAGTTAATTGTGCAAATATTTGGGAAATGAAACCATAAAACAGCATAAAAGCATTAGGTATTTTAAGAGCAGGAGGCTTAATCGATAACTCATCAGCAACCATTTGATTAAACTCCTTATAACTCAAATTCTCGTTTGCCATAAGGTAACATTCACCGCTTCTCCCTTTGGTAAGTGCATTACAGGCCGCTACTGCCACATCTTTTACATACACAAAATTCTTACCTCCATTGGTGTAACCTGGTATTTCTCCATTATATAATGCAAGCAACAAGGCACCGCTGCTTGGTTTAGTATCGTACGGCCCTAACATAAACGTAGGATTTAATATAACTGCATCAAGCCCTTCTTGCTCTACTGATTTTAAGATTGCTTTTTGCGCTTCCAATTTAGAGTCTATATAGTCGAGGCCATATTTTGCTGATTTAAAAGGGGAGTTTTCATCGCCAGGCTGCCCTAATGCACCGTGCCCAAACGAAGTTGCCGTACCAATAGCAACCAGTCGTTTTGCCTTAGTTTTTAAGGCTGCACTAATTACGTTTAGTGTGCCATCATAATTAACTTTTCTGATAATCTCAGAACGTTGTGGCCAAATAGAAGTATTTGCTGCGGCATGGATAATATAATCGCATCCATTGGCTGCTGTTTCTACTTCTGAAGGGTTAAGAATATCACCTTCTATCTTATTGAGGAGCAGGTTATCTAAGGTTGTAACTGGACTGTTTTTTTGAACAAAGGCGTTTATTTCAAAACCTCTTGTTAACAGCTCTCTTACAATATTATTGCCTAAAAATCCATCGGCTCCTGTTACGAGTATTTTCATTTACTTTATCAACTACTACAAAAAATGGAACATTACACAATAATAAAATAAGTCATCCTGAGGAAACGAAGAATCTCATTATTATCTCTACTCAGTACCAGAGATTCTTCACTTCGTTCAGAATGACGGATTTGCTTTTAGGTAATGGCTTACTATTAAACGAAATCAAGTTATCTAATCTGATTGACTGCTTATTTTCCAGCAACATATATTCAACCTTATCTTTAATAAAAAGTGTCTTAATGATGGATTCAATAATTACAGTTTCACCCCCCTTCTCAAATTCAATTATTGATGATTTTCGAAAAATAGCAGCTTCCTCTAAATAGTCATAAAAAGAACAACTGATAGGAATATACGCGGCTGTATTATCCATTTATCAGTTTGATAGCATCGTTAAATTCTTCGGGTGTATTTACATTGGTAAGTGCCTGCACATTACGTTCAGTTAATACTTCCACATCGCTATTTATAAGCACCTTGCGAGGGCAAGAATAACCTTTAGACAGGAAATCCAACATACGAGGATATGACCTTGGTTCCCAAATAGAAATAAGAGGTTCGGGAAATTCATTCTGCGGGTCGATAAAACAAGTAGCCAATTTCGATGGATTTCTATGTTCGACTAAATTACCAATGGTTGCCTCATCTAAGAAAGGTAAATCAACCGCTATTACCAACCAGGCCACATTAGGCTCTTCCATAAAAGCACTTAAAATACCTCCATAAGGCCCTAATCCAATAAATGCATCTGTAATGCTAGCCATTTCAAAATCAGCACTTTGCGTTTCATCACGACTTGATACAAATACTTTTTCACACACATTTTCTAATAGTTCAATGGCGTGTTTATGCTGAGGTTTATTATGATATTCAAGCTTAGATTTATCCGAATTCATCCGAGTACTTTTGCCTCCAGCCAGCACTAAGCCGAAAAGTTTAGGAATTCTATTTCGTAGCCAGCCATCAATAAACTGTGTAATTTTCTCAATCTCAGAGGCCTTATAAACGGGTACTTCTGTATTATTAATATGGGCAACTAAATAATCGGGTATTGCCTCTATTGAATCATCTAAAATAACCATGGCCACATTGGTAAGCTTATCCTGCTTCTTGGCTAGGTCTTTTTTAGGGTGCACAAACGCAATTTGAGTAGCCGCCTTATGATGATTGGCATTAATAAGTGTAAGATCAACATGTCTAAAATCCGGCTCTGCATGTAAAGAATCTGATCTCTTAAAAGATATTTTATCTACAAACTCTGTTACTGCTCCGTGGTGCAAAGCACTCCACCCCTCCTTTTCAGGCACATTATGGTCGGCATCAATATAACCAATATTCCAACGAGCTTTTAAAGAACCAATCAGCTTTGCTGAAAGTGCTTTGATTTCTCCGCAAGGAGCTCCCATAATTCCCAGCTCATTTCTACCAAATTTACCACCTGTCGGCTTCTGCAATTTTGTGTGTTTTTGATGTGACATAATAATTTTAAAATTATGATGTAAAAAATATTCTATGCGAATTTAAAATCCTTCTTCCCTCCCGTTTTTTCCAGTAAACGGGTACTAATAATTTCGATATGATGGCTCATAGCTTTGCACATATCGTAAATGGTAATAGCAGCAATACTTGCTCCTGTAATAGCTTCCATTTCAATACCTGTTTTTGCTTCCACTTTAGCGGTACACGTTATGATTGCTTGAGTTCCTTGAGTTGTAATTTCAATTTTACAATCCTCCATTCCTACTGGATGGCAAAATGGAATTAGCTCTGCCGTTTTTTTTGCACCCATGGTGCCAGCAATAATTGCCGTATGAAAAACAGGGCCTTTTTTTGAAAATAATTCTCCATCTTTTAGCTCTGCTATAATTTCTTCACCAAGCTCTACAATACTTTGTGCAACAGCCACCCGTTGCGTGATTTGCTTTACAGAAACATCTACCATTGCAGGGTTACCTTTGGTATCAATATGTGTTAATTTGTTCATTTGCACTCAATTATTTGGAGTAGAACAAAGATAACTAATGATTGCGGTATTACTTTTACCAAAACTTTTTTTGATATGATAACAGTTGCAGAAATAGACAAAATAATCCTCGATTCAATTAAAATTACGGAAACTGAGCAGGTGAAATTTGATGATTGCCTAGGCAGGGTCTTAGCGGAAGATATTATTGCTGATAGAGATTTTCCGCCTTTTGATAGAGTAATGATGGACGGTATTGCCATTCGTTTTACCGATTGGCAAGCCGGAAAACGAAACTTTAAGGTACAGGAATTGTTAGCTGCCGGCTCCCCAGGAATTACGCTGGAAGAATCCGGCAACTGCATTGAAGTAATGACTGGTGCTGTTTGTCCTTCGCATGCAGATACCATAATCAAATATGAAGAAGTTACCGTTAAAGATGGAGTTGCCATAATTGATAGCGGGGTTGAGGTAAAAGCCAACCAGCACGTTCACCCACAAGGCTCTGACCGTAAGATTAAGGATGTGCTGATAAAAAAAGAAAAACAAATAACCGCGGCTGAAATAGGTGTTTTGGCCACCGCAGGTAAAAGCAAAGTACTTGTTCAAAAAAGAAGAAAAGTGGCTATTGTAGCTACAGGTGATGAATTGGTGGAAATTAACAAAACGCCTTTAGCTCATCAGATCAGAAAATCGAATGTGTATAATTTACAGGCTCACTTAACATCCAAAGGATATGCGAGCAATATCTTTCATATTATAGATGATAAAAAGAAGCTTAAAAAAGCATTGGAGAAAATATTAAAGGAACACGAAGTCGTGATTCTTAGTGGTGGTGTATCTAAAGGGAAACTAGATTTTGTACCAGAGATTTTGGCTGAATTAGGAGTTGAAAAACAATTCCATTTTGTAAAACAACGCCCGGGCAAACCATTCTGGTTCGGAACCTACTCAAATGGAGCGGTGTTTGCTTTACCAGGCAATCCAAACTCAACCTTTGTTGGCGTAAACCGCTATGTTATCCCTTTTTTGCTTAGAAGCGAAGGTGTAGAACCTTTAAAAGTAAAAGCCAGACTTGCCAAGAACTTTTCATTTAAACCTGATTTAACCTACTTCTTACAAGTGCAGCTAGCCTACAATTCAGAAGGCGCTTTAATGGCTACTCCTTTGCCGGGACACGGCTCTGGTGATTTAGCCAACCTGGCAGATGCTGATGGTTTTTTGGAATTACCTATGGGTAAAATAGATTTTAAGAAAGGAGAAGTATTTGATTGTTATCCGTACAGGTTTTAAGAAGAAGTCAAGAGGTCAAAAGAATCAATCCTGTAGCTTTATATAGAAGAATCCAAGTTTAAACTTATACCCAACTGAAGAGCAAGTGTGTTAGATTTTAACGCTCCAAAAAAACTAGAATCTCCTGAAATATCATTTAGTCCTAAGTAATCTTGGAGGCCTGCCTTTAAGGATAGCTTATTTGAAACCGGAAAATAGGCATTAAACCCCAAACATAATCCAAAATCTGTGGTGTTGGAATTTAACTGAG
Organism: Cyclobacteriaceae bacterium; assembly: GCA_027067135.1. Taxonomy (GTDB): domain Bacteria; phylum Bacteroidota; class Bacteroidia; order Cytophagales; family Cyclobacteriaceae; genus JAKISE01. Next base: position 2,700 of record JAMOMJ010000278.1, on the reverse strand, counting down.
CAGCTTCAACACTTGAAAGACCCTCAATATCTGCTGATAAGTTATCATATAAATATATCCCCAAGTAAGGCCCTGCCTCAACATTAAACTTTATTTTATTCCCAAATCGATAACCATAGAGTAATGGTACGTTGATATAGGCAATATTTAATTTAATTGTAGCATTGACTTCAACCGGTATATTGTTTTCGTCAGTGTAATTAATTTTATCAGTTCTTATAAATCCTTTATTCTCATATAATACTTTAATGGTTATTGATGAATTATTTGTAACAGAGTAATCAACTCCAACTCCACCAGTAACTGAAATACGAGAATCCCAAAAATCCTTATTTAAATCGCTACCCCGTGCAAAAGAGATATTAGGCCCTAACACAAAGTCAATTTTGCTAATTTGTGCGTAACTACTGGAAATGATAAGTAATGCTAAAGCCGGAACAACAAAGTATTTCATATTTATGGAATTAGTTAAGCTTTAATACAATAACTGGTAGAGTAAGGTAATATTATACTCTTAGGTGATAAATTTCTGGAATTCTTATCCAAACAACTCAATCTGCTCAGGCAATAACCTAAAACTCATACGGTGATATGGAGTAACACCAAGTTTTCTAATTCCCTCTCTATGCTCTTTTGTAGGGTAGCCCATATTCCTTCCCCATCCATAACCGGGATACTCCTCATCTAATTTCAGCATATATTCATCTCGGTAGGTTTTTGCCAAAATGGAAGCCGCTGCAATGGATAAATACTTGCCATCCCCTTTAATAATGCACTCGTGGTTAATATCAGGATATGGTTTAAACCGATTGCCATCAATTAACAATAATTCAGGAATTTTGTTTAACTTTTCTATCGCTCTGTGCATGGCTAAAAACGAAGCATTTAAAATATTAATTTCGTCTATCTCCTTATGATCTACATAAGCTACGGCATAGGCCAAGGCGCCTTGCTCAATTTCAATTCGTAGTTGATCTCTATTTTTTGAGGTCAGTTTTTTAGAATCATTTAGCAAGGCATTAAAGTAGTTTTTAGGCAGAATAACAGCAGCAGCCACAACTGGGCCCGCCAAGCAACCACGGCCGGCTTCATCGCAGCCTGCTTCAATTAAATTAGGGGTAAAATTAGATAGCAACATCATTGGCGAATTTACAATCATTCCTACAGATAGCTAAGCTTAAATGGGCTATTTTTGGCGGCTTGCCTAACTCATTATGACTATAAAAGAACACCTTAAAATAAATGTAAACCTTGCGGTGCCCGTGATGGCAAGCCAGCTTGGGCAGGTATTGGTAGGTGTGGCTGATAATATGATGGTGGGTCAGGTGGGCTATATTCCTTTAGCTGGAGCTTCCTTAGGAAATGCCATCTTTTATTTTTTTATGACCTTCGGTTTGGGTGTTTCATTTGCCATAACCCCTTTGGTTGGTTTTGCCGATGGGCAAGGAGATAAAAAACAGTGTGGGCAAGTGCTAAGGCACGGACTTTTAGTCAATACCATTTTAGGGTTTATTTTGTTTGGTGCTGTTATGGTTGCAGCAGATTATTTGCATTTATTTGGACAAGAACAGGTAGTGGTTGAGCAAGCTACACCTTATATGCTTGTGATTGGTTTCTCTATGATTCCACTCCTCATTTTTCAATCATTCAGGCAATTTAGCGAAGGGCTATCCATGACCAAGGCTCCTATGGTGGTTTCTGTAAGTATGAACGTGCTAAATATAATTTTAAATTATATACTGATTTATGGAAAATTTGGAGCACCTGAAATGGGACTTGTAGGTGCTGGCATTGCTACACTAATTTCACGAATTGTAATGGCCATTGTGATGGTTATATATGTGCTTAAAAACAAAAGGTTTAAACCTTATTTAGATGGATTAGGGTTACAAAATCTAAATTTTAGTTTAGTAAAGGATTTACTTCGTATTGGAATACCAGCAGGTTTACAGTTTGTGTTCGAAGTAGGGGCTTTTAGTATGGCTGCTTTAATGATGGGTTGGATTGGTGCTCCCACGCAAGCCGCCCACCAAATTGCCATTAATATGGCTTCTATCTCCTATATGACAGTTTCAGGCCTTGGTGCTGCTGCTGCCATCCGGGTAGGCAATCAATTGGGTAAAAAGAATTACAAAACGATGAAAAATGCAGCACTCACATTAATTGCAATGGGTACTGCACTAATGGTGGTTTTCGCAGGTGTATTTATCATTGGCAAAGATGCCCTTCCCCTCTTATATAACGATAAACCCGAAGTAGTGAGTATAGCTGCCGGGCTGTTAGTTGTGGCTGCACTCTTCCAAATATCAGATGGTATTCAGGTAATTTCTTTGGGTGCATTACGTGGTATGAAAGACGTTAAAATCCCAACCATTATTACATTCATTTCTTACTGGTTAATTGCTTTGCCTTTGGGCTATGTATTGGCTTTTAATTATGGATATGGAGCGTCAGGCATTTGGTTTGGACTTTTCTTAGGGCTCACCATTGCCGGGGTCTGGGTGTTCATTCGGTTTATTAAACTGGCAAATAAGCAAATCGAAAGCTCGCTCTATTAGCATTAACTTAAGAATTACCTAATATCCGCAAGACCTGACAGGTTTTTGTTGATAATCACTAAGTTATAGCCATTTTCGGATCACTTAATTGGGGGAAACCTGTCAGGTCTAATCGACTACAAATCAGAAGATTACAAATAGG
>JAMOMJ010000277.1 GCA_027067135.1 Cyclobacteriaceae bacterium | reverse complement strand
CATTTGGGGTGCTCATATATCTGTTCAAATTAAAGGAGAGCTATTTAACCATATTTTAGCTGTGGTAATGGTATCGGTTGTGTTAATTACCATTTTTAACCCTATCAAAAACCCTGATGAAACACTAGAGAAATTGGGTAAAAAACATCAGATTATTGGAGTTATTGCTTTCTTTTTTATTGGCATTTATGGCGGTTTTATTCAAGCAGGAGTTGGCTTTATAATTATGGGGGCACTTACAACAATTAACCAAATATCATTGCTTAAATCCAACAGTATCAAGGTGTTTGTGGTGTTTACCTATACCATTGCTGCGCTAGCTATTTTTATTATGGAAGACCAAGTTAATTGGCTGTATGGGTTAACCCTTGCAGGTGGCAATATGACGGGGGCCTGGATTGCCAGCCGATGGTCGGTAGCCAAAGGAGATGTATGGATACGTAGGTTTATGATTGTAATGGTAACGGCTTTGGCCATCAAATTGTGGATTGGCTAAGTTTGCGTCTCTTCATTCCTTTGCATATTTTTACATGTACCAAAAACCAATCTATGAACAAAACTTTATCAACCCTTCTATTTGTTAGCTTTTCATTCGTTTCAGTGGCGCAAGAATCTGCTATTGGTGAAAATGTAACCGAAACCATTCCCGCCTTTGGCTATTGCATTATGCCCGATAATATGACCTTTTTATCATTAGAAGCCGATTACGATGGAGAATACATCACTGAACGCGAATTGATTGACCTATTTGAAACCAGCAGGTTTGAGTTTAGCAAAGACCTTGTTAACTGGACTTATTATTCCTATTGGGCGTTAAATGAACGCACATTTGAGCAGCCTGAGGCTCATACTTTTTATCAAATGGTGGTTGACCCTACCGGAACCTATTTAGCCCTTGCGAAGGAAAGGAGAAATGCGTGGGGTCGTACTATTATGATCTATAATAAAAATAGTCAGGTAAAAGTGGATGAGTTTGATATGCTCACCACTAATGAGAGTATTGATTTTCTAAATCAAGTTAAATTTAACAAAGACGGGAGCGAATTAATTATGGGAGCTAATGATCAAGGCATTTACTCCTATTCAATTAAAGACAAAACAATAAAAGAACTACATGCGCCATTTACCTATCAATTTTATGATTACGATTATATAAACGGAGCACCAATATTAAAGCAATATGTAAAAGTAGAAGATGATGACTACGTGCTTGATCCTGATTTATTTACGTTAAGCGGAGAGGCAAAAACAGCCGTCTCACTACCTCTGCCATTGCATTATACACGTATTTTAACGCCTACTGAAACGCATAAGTATTATGGGCTATTTTATGAACAAGAATATGACACCTATATTGCCCCAATAGATGATTATAACGACCAAGTAATCTATCGTAGCAAAAAAACATTTGTGTTTATTACTAGAGAAGTGCCTAAGGAATAGAAAAGCGACTACAAACTACAGACATATATGGGTTAGCTTGTTTGATTAGCACCAGATTTCTTGTTATTACTGAACCTTCATCATCTCTTGCATTGTTCAACTTTAAGATTTACACATGCTACAAAAAAATTGCATTGGAATAATACTATTTAGTTCCAATTTCTTGAGTTGCTAAAATTCATTCACAAAAAAATAGTAGTCGTTCACAAAGAAAAAGTGGTCGTTCACAAAAAACGGTAAATTCTTACTTAATTATTTTGTTTATTAGTGGAATAGTAAAACTTATATAACTAAATAATTAGTATATTATGAAAAATAAATTTACGATTGTAACATTAGCAGCTGTGAGTATGCTATTTAGTGGATGTACAGACGTTCCGCCTGTAGTTATTACTGCCGATGAATTGCGAGTAACTATAGAAGAGAATCCAGAAGTAGGTCAATTACTTGGAAAAATCAATGTTAACATAGTAAATGAAGACAATTCATCAATGTTTCTCATGGATGGAGATTTAAGCGATTACATTTCTTTTGATGAAAGCACAAAAGAGGTTACTGTTTCTGACCCAAGCATTTTTGATTTTGAAACTCAGGAGACATATTATGCTAATGTAAAAGTCAATGCCTCTAATAAGAATTCGAGTGTGGGTTATGAAGTTCTCATTGTAATTACATTAACAAATGTTATAGAGCGTTCAGAAATGTCTGTACAAGAGTTATTAGATGCTGGAGAAACCCCATTAGAAATTTATACCAGTAATAATTCTCTTTTGAGTGATTTATATGGTGCAACTTATGCAGGAGGTTTAATATTCTATTTTAATACATCCGATGGCACAGGCCTAGTTGCAGCAGAAGCTGATTTGGCTGCTACATTACCTTGGGATCCTAATGCCCCAACTGGCGGTTTTTTACAAACCAATGAAACATTAACAGCCATTGGTACTGGAGCCACTAATACTGCAGGCATAATTGCCGATTTAGGAGACGGTACTTATGCCGCAAAAGCTTGTGCTGATTTAACACTAAATGGGTTCTCAGATTGGTTTTTACCATCGATAGACGAATTGAGTGAAATTTGGAAAAATCTTCGTAGTGTTGGTTTAGGAAATTTTACTAATGGGTTTTATTGGTCATCTTCAGAAACTCAAAATAGTGGAAATCAAGCCTGGCATGTTGATTTTACAAACCCTAATGTTTTCCTATCTACAGGAGCTTTTAAAGATGACCTAGATAATGTTAGAGCTGTACGTGCTTTTTAAGATAAAAAACTATATCTTAAAAGGTTGCAAGTAATTCTTGCGGCCTTTTTTGCTTTAATCATCCCTAAGTTATTAAGAAGTTAACATTTCTATAAATTTAACCCCTTCATTAGTACGAATAGCCTCTATATAAGCACTCCCAATAATGGCTCCATCTGCATATTTATTTGCCTCTACAACCATATTTTTTGAAGATATGCCAAAACCTATCATAGTGGGCGATGATAATTCTAAGGCTTTAATGCGCTTAAAATAGGCCAATTGTTCTTTATTAAACCCATCTGATGAAGTTCCTGTCAGTGAATTATCAGATACAATGTATAAAAATGAAGTGCAGGTTTTGTCCAGCATCTTGATTCGCTCCTCACTGGTTTGAGGGGTAATTAGGAATGAAATCTTTATTCCATATTGCTCAAATAGCTCCTTATAACCTGATAAGTACACCTCAACTGGAAGGTCTGGAATAATTAGCCCATCCACCCCTGATTTCTTGCTCTTTTTTAAGAATTCCTCAACCCCAACTTGCAATAACTGATTAAAATAACCCATTAGAATTAATGGAATTGAATCAGACATCCTTCTAATTTCAACAACTTGGCCAAATATCTTATTGATTGTTATTCCATTATTTAACGCAATAGAACTTGCTTCTTGTATCACTTCGCCATCCGCCAGGGGGTCTGAGTATGGCATGCCAATTTCAAGCACGTCAACTCCTTGATTAATAAGCTCTTTAGCTATGTTGGGTAAACTATTTATTTGCGGATACCCTGCTGTGATAAATATATTCAACAGGTCTTTATCTTGCTTAAAAACTTGTTCTATTCTAGTTTTCATTCTTAACGTATTTCATATAAGTAGCCATATCTTTATCTCCTCTCCCAGACAAATTAATAACAACTACATCCGTAGGTTTAAATTCTATTTTTTCCAAGGCTGCAATTGCATGTGCACTCTCCAAGGCAGGAATAATACCTTCTTGCTCCGTTAGCAACTTAGCAGCTTCTAAGGCCTCTTTATCTGTGGCATCTAAGCCAATGCAACGTTTAGAGCTAAGTAATTCAGCCAACATTGGACCAATACCTGGGTAATCAAGCCCAGCAGAGATGGAAAACGGTTCGATAATCTGCCCTTCGGAGGTTTGCATTACTAATGTTTGATTACCATGAATTACTCCTAAACTACCTAGTTGAAAGGTTGCTGCTGATTTCCCAGAATGCACACCTTCACCTGCCGCTTCAACAGCCACTAGTTTTACATCCTCATTGTCAATAAAATGATAGAATGCTCCAGCAGCATTACTTCCTCCTCCAACACAAGCAATCACATAATCAGGATTTTCTATGTTATTTTCGGCACTGAGCTGCCCCTTAATTTCTTTGCTAATAACTGCCTGTAAACGAGCCACTAAATCGGGGTAAGGGTGTGGCCCTACCACAGAGCCAATGAGGTAATACGTATCAGGGTTGGCGATCCAATAGCGAATGGCTTCGTTTGTAGCATCTTTAAGAGTCCTGCTACCCGACAGAGCAGGAATTACTTCAGCACCAAGCATTTTCATACGAGCCACATTCGGAGCCTGCCGCTCAATGTCTAACTCACCCATAAATACCTTGCATGGCAAGCCAAATAAAGCACAAGCGGTAGCAGTTGCCACTCCATGCTGCCCAGCACCCGTTTCTGCAATAATGCTTGTTTTGCCCATCTTTTTAGCCAATAATATCTGCCCAAGGGCATTATTGATCTTGTGGGCTCCTGTATGGTTTAAATCTTCCCGTTTTAAATACACATTGGTATTATACTTTTTAGAAAGGTTTACTGCTTTATACAAAGGAGTTGGCCTGCCAACGTAATTCTTTAATAAATCTGCCAACTCTGTTTTATACGCATCGGCAGAAAGTATCCTAAGGTAGTTATTCTTTAGCTCCTCTACATTTTTATGAAGCATTTCTGGCACAAAAGCACCACCAAAATTTCCATAAAATCCATCTATCGTTGGTTTCATAATGTTCTAATGTTATTAATAAAACTAGTGAGTGTAGGAATATCTTTTATTCCGGGTGATACTTCAAACCTGCTATTCAAGTCAATACCCGAAAACATAGGATGGTTAATTTCTTGCAATCTTTCTAGATCATCAGAACCAATTCCCCCACTTAATATAAAAGGTAAATCCGATTTATACTCATCTAATAATTGCCAATCGAATTTTTTACCACTTCCCCCATACATTTTTGAGCTCGTATCAAACAAAAATTTATTACATGCTGATTTATAATTACTTAACTTATTAAAATTAAAGTTATTATTAATCTGAAAAGCTTTAAATACAGGTCTTATTTTACTGACTTTTTGACAAAACGAAGTAGTTTCATCTCCATGAAGCTGAATAATATCCAGTTCAAAATCTTCTGCCCTTCTCTTAATATAGTCGATACTTGCATTCACAAACACCCCTACTCTTTTGGCTTTGCAGCCTTCAACTCTGGCAACAGATTCAGGACTTCCTACAAATCGTTTTGATTTATTATAAAAAATAAAGCCAACATAATCTGGTTGTAAATTGCATACCTTTCTTAGGTTTTCTGCCTCGGTGTTTCCACATACTTTTATTTCCAAATACATATCTACTTGGTTAGTTGTTGAAACTCCTGATTGAAATTTTCAAAGCCAATCACAGGATTCTCTTTCCTCATAAAATATTCTCCCATTAAGAATCCACTAAACCCTTCTGAAAGTAATTGCTCCACTTCGGCAATACTTGATAATCCACTTTCTGAAATAAGAGGCGTAACCAGCTTGCCCAATTGATTCTTTATTTTGATCGATTGATTGATATCAACTTTAAAGGTTTTTAAATTTCTGTTATTAACACCAATGATATTTTCTTCGCCACATAATTTGTCAATCTCACTCACATCATGCAATTCAATAAGCACTTCCAAGTTTAATTTATGTGCCAACGCTGTAAAAGTCTTTATTTCGGCTTTAGTTAATACTGCCGCAATTAACAAAATCACATTTGCACCCATCAACTTGGATTCATAAATTTGATATTCACCAATAATAAACTCCTTACGCAATAGAGGCTTTTGAGTACTTAACCTGGCCTGTCCAAAGTCTTGGGGTTGTGCTTTAAAATACCCAACGTCTGTAAGTACAGAAATACCAGCCGCACCGCCCAGATCATAGCCTTTAACAATCGAATATGGCGCACCAGAGGCATTTATCACCCCTTTTGATGGCGAGGCTCTTTTAAACTCTGCTATAATTCCGGGGTGCTCTTTTAAGGCATTCTCTAGTGAAGCTACAGGAAACGCATTGTCCATAATCTTCTGCTCAAGCCTATCTATGGATAACACCTCCTTAGCTTTGCTCACCTCAACCCTCTTTGAGGCTATAATTTTTTGTAAAATATCAGCCATTGATTAGATTATTAAAGTTAGACTCCGCCTTACCTCCCAAAAGGCTTTCCTTAGCTTCTTGGTAGCACTGGTTAAGAGGCTTAGAGGCGTTAAATGTATGTATAGCTAAGGCCGCATTTGATAGTACTACTGCATTTTGAGAATTAGATCCTTTTCCTCCCAAAACGGTTTTAAAAATTGCAGCCGCTTCTTCAAGGGTTTTACCCCCATATAAATCAACAGGATTCAGAGGATTTTCTCCCAATAAGTCCTTTGGGGTTTTAATCCCATCAAACTCATTCGAAATAATGCGTGTATCACCTGTTAATGTAATTTCATCGTATCCATCAAGGCTATGTACAATGGTAAACTGCTTATTCGATTGTTGAAACAAGTACTGGTATTGTCTGGCCACTTGCAAATCATACACACCCACCATTTGAAACTTTGGCTGGGCAGGATTCACCAAGGGGCCCAACATATTAAAGAAAGTTTTTATGCCTAGCTTCTTACGAATACCTCCTACTTCCTTTAAAGCAGGGTGAAATAAGGGCGCATGTATAAATGTTAAGTTGTTAGACTCTAATTGCTGCTCTAGCACATCACTATTATTACTAAACTGATAACCAAGCTGCTCCAACACGTTAGAAGAACCACTAATGCTAGTAACACCGTAATTACCATGCTTGGCCACTTTATAGCCTGCACCAGCAACTACCACGGCTGTTAATGTAGATATATTAAAGGTGTTTTTACCATCGCCTCCGGTACCGCAAAGGTCAATAGCATCGCTTACATCTATATTTAGCGGAACGGCCAATTCTAAGAGGGCTTTTCTAAAGCCAATGAGCTCTGGTGTGGTTACAGGTTTATACCAATAATGTGTAATAAATGCTGTAATTTGAGTGGGTTCGAAGTTTCCATTACCAATATTTTTCATTACTTGGTAAGCTTGGTCTTCGTCTAAGCTATTTCCAGCCAATAAATATTCTATCGTCTCTTTCATTAAACCTTACTGTTTAAAAAATTAGAAATTAGCTGTTTACCAGATTCTGTAAGAATAGATTCCGGGTGAAACTGAACACCAATCATAGGCAATGATTGATGTCGTAAAGCCATTATCTCTTGCTTTGGGCCTTCACAAAGCACTTCCAGCTCAACAGGAAAGTCGTCTTTATTCACTATCCAAGAATGGTACCTACCCGCTTCAAAACCTGAAAGAATATTATTGAACAACTCATCCTCCTTTATAATCTCCATTTTGTCACTTACCCCATGATATACCTTATCTAAATTAGCCAACGAGCCTCCAAAGTGTTCAGCAATGGCTTGTTGCCCTAAGCACACACCTAAGGTGGCAATTTCTTGCACTGCTAATTCTGCTATGGCTTGCATTAATTGCCCTGCCTCATTGGGCAAACCAGGCCCAGGCGATAAAATAACATGGGAATAACTAGAGAAGTCAACCCCTTCAAGTTTATCGTTTCTTATCACGGTTGGTCTTTCCCCAATCAGCTCTTCCACTAATTGAACCAAGTTGTATGTAAATGAATCGTAATTATCTATAATTAATACCTTGTTCATAATTCTTCTGCTATTTTAATTGCCTGATTAATGGCTCCAAGCTTATTTTCTACTTCTTGCAATTCATTCTCTTCCACAGAATTGATAACAACCCCAGCCCCAGCCTGATAATGCAAGGTATTATTCTTACTCATCAAACTACGGATCATAATAGCCATGTTTAAGTCGCCCTTGAAGTTAATATACCCGATGGCTCCACCATAAAACCCTCTTGTTTGATGTTCATACTTACTAATTAATTCGACTGCTTTAAATTTAGGTGCACCTGACAAGGTGCCTGCTGGAAAAGAAGCCGCCAATGCTTTTACCGGGCTAGACTCTTCTCTTAAATTACCTTTTACAATAGATACTAAATGAATTACATGGCTAAAATGTTGTAAGTGTTTTTCTTTGCCCACAACAACATTTGTACACGAGTGCGACAAATCATTTCTAGCCAAATCCACCAACATCGCATGTTCTGCATTCTCTTTGGGGTCTTTTTTTAGCCTTTCTGCGGCTTCAATGTCTTCCAAATCTTCTCCTGTGCGCTTTACTGTGCCTGCTATGGGGTGAATTTCGGCTTTTGAATCTTTCACAATTATCTGTGCCTCTGGGGAAGAACCCAGTAATTTAAAACTACCGAAATCGAAGTAAAAAAGATATGGAGATGGATTTATAGACCTTAAGGCACGATATACATTAAACTCATCGCCTTGAAAGCTTCTGGTGTAAGGCCTTGAAAGTACTAATTGAAACACATCTCCACGCTGGCAATGTTGTTTAGCCTTGGTAACTAAGCTCTTATAGTCATCATCTGTAATAGGGCTTTGCTTTTTGCTAGACTCAAAGCTGAACTGTGCTCCATTTAATTGATGAATTAGTTTTTTAAGTTTATCAATTTCGCTTTTTTCATCCTTTGATAACAAGTTTTCAATGATATGTAGCTTGCTATTAAAATGATCGAAAGCAATGATGAATTTATAATAGTTAAATTTAATTTCTGGAATATCGGATGATTTTACAGTTGTATAAGAATCGAAGTACCGAACCGACTCGAATGATAAATAGCCAAAAGCACCATTGAAAGTACTAGCTAAAGGGCTATCCGAAATAAGTTCGTACTTCGAGTGAAATCGCACTAAATCTTCTACTACATTAACTCTATCTCCAGAAGCTTCGAAACTATCAAAAGGCTCAAATGCTATAAATGAATAGCTATTTTCTTTGCCCTGATAATCAGAGCTTTCTAGCAAAGCAGATATTGGATATTGCTCTCTAATTTTTAAGTAAACACTTACAGGAGTAACTAAATCTCCAATTTGGCTATATACTTTTGAATATATTTTCTGTTTCATATTTATTTAATGGGCATAAAAAAAGCCTGCTGAGTGTATCAGCAGGCCTATATATTTTTACAAATAGTCGTTACTTTCACTCACTTTGTGTAATTGAAAGCCACCACCAATTTGTGTTTATTGTCATATTCATAAGGCAAATGTAAACCGATTAGTTAGTAAGAAACAATATTCTGAGCAAGATAATTTTGCAAAAAGTATAAGTCATTAAGTATAAGCCACTTGCAGTCTGTCCATAAAGTCCGCTATCTTCGTTATGCCTACCTGTACGGCCAGGCAGGCGTTTTTTTGACTTTACAAGCCTTGATAGCAAACTTTCTGAACCAAACACCGAGTTTATAGACGAACATTAGACAGGTATTTTAACTTGTACCGCTGTTCCAACTTTATAGGTAGAGTCTAATACAATACTACCTTTCAATTTAGTAAGACTTTCTTTTACAATGTATAAGCCTAAACCTGAACCTGAACTTTTTTCATTTGCTCTAAAAAACATAGCATAGATTTTACTTTGCAACTCTTTTTTTATTCCTTGCCCATTATCCTCTACATTAAAGTAGAGCATACCCCCTTTTGCGTAAGCCGATATTTTAACAAAGGGGTTAGGGTTATTCTTAGAAAAATCTGCATACCTAAAGGCATTAGTTAATAGATTATTAGCAATAAATGTAAACCGGGTTTTATCTGTCAATATTTCAAGTGTATCTTCAATTTCTAATGTTATATCAACTTCTTTTTCTGTATTCAAATACACC
>JAMOMJ010000276.1 GCA_027067135.1 Cyclobacteriaceae bacterium | reverse complement strand
ACTTTAGTATCAGTTCATTGAATATCTTCATAGGATTCTTTTCTTACTAAAATAAGATAAATTCTGAATATTCAACACAACTTACTGATACATAATTTGTTAACCATTTATAGACAGGCTCTAAATAGCCTGTTATGAATATCGTTAATCTCCTTTTGAAATCAATCCACAACGGAGCAACTGAACAAAGCTATACTATTGCTAATATCGTTAATCTCCTTTTGAAATCAATCCACAACAGTATAGTAGCAAAGATTTATTTTCCCATGTAGTATCTCTATCTTTTATAATACGAAATAATTGAAGCCTTTTCAATTACATTGGCATTAAGATAATAGCCAACCATTGCCGGTGGGGCATTAGATTCCAACTCCATTTTATCTATACTTAAAGCAAATACTGTAAAAATATAGGCATGGGCTTTATCTCCTTCTGGTGGGCATGCTCCTCCATAACCAGTTGTGCCAAACGAAGTAGTACTTTGAATACTGCCATCCGGAGCTAACCCACTTTCTAAATTGCCTGCATTAGCGGTAAGTTCGTTAACCGAAACGGGAATATTAAACATTACCCAGTGCCACCATCCACTACCGGTGGGTGCATCAGGGTCATATACCGTAATGGCAAAACTTTTTGTGCCTTCAGGGGCATTGCTCCATGCCAGTTGAGGCGAAATATTTTCTCCTGCACAACCAAAGCCTGCAAATACTTGAGTATTGGTTAGTTGACCCTGCAAGTCGGAGCTTGTAAGGGTAAACTGCTGGGCAAACAGGTTAGTTGTTAAAAAAGCCAATGCTAATGCGATTAGTTTTTTCATTATTTGTATTGTTTAATTCAATGTCGTTTAATTAGTTAAATTTAATAAATATGTTGAACAGATAAAATATACTTGTTTAAATATCACCAAAAGTTTTTTTGGAGTCATATTTAGCAGGGTATTATCACCTTATAATTTAAGACTTTAGTTACCGATAAAAGGAAATTAATGAAATATGACACTTAATGTTTATTTTTGAATTTAATTAACATTACACCTTCCCTTAATTGAAAGAAATATGTAATGCTAATTTTAACCTTTAACCTATCTTTTAGTTGGCATGAATATCAGATATAATCTTTCGAAAATTTTTGTTTGTTTGGTTTTTTGTGGCTTGCCATTTATAACTTTTGCCCAAACAGAAGGGGAAATAATGTTTACCGGCTTTGATGCCGATACCGATGATGGTATTTCTTTTGTGGCATTAGTAGATATACCAGATAATACATTTATACACTTTAATGACAATGAATGGAACGAGTTGCCCATAGGAGGCGGAGGGGCATTTTCGGCTATTTCTGAAACTGAAATGACATGGCAAAATAACACAGGCAGCGCTATTGCGGCAAGCACAGTTATAACCATTACCAACCTTAATTCTACACCAATACCAGATATTGGTACGGTTACAACAGGAAATATTAATGCTTCAGGCACTAGTGAAGTTATTTATATGTTCTTAGGTACCGACCGCTTTACACCTACAACTTTCCTTTCGGCAATTGCCAATAATGGGTTTAGCCTTGCTAACGGGTCTTTGGTAAATACAGGATTAACTGCCGGAGTTAATGCCATTTCGATTACTGGAAATGAAGATGTAATGGTATATACCAACAATACCAACTGCAACAGTAGCGTTGCAGCTTGTGCTGCCATTATAGCCAATGCAGCTAATTGGGCTACCGAAGATGGGTCGGGAGACCAATCCGTTAATGCTATTTACCCCGATTTTCCTATAAATGTTTGCGATGTGGCAGGTACATTATTTTACCCAAGCCAGTATTACTACTCGTTAGCTACAGGCGATTGGGATGCCAATACATCTTGGTCGTTAACTTCCGATGGGTCGGGAGGGGCAGTTGCTCTGGGCGAATATCCCAGAAGAACAGACAATGTAGTAATACGAAGTGGTCACACCATTACAATAAATGCTACCGATGATAATAAATCGTGTGGGGTTTCCCCCGATGGGTTAAGCAGGGCTAATGTAGGCGATTTCGCCTCTTCGGATGTAAGAATGTTTTACCAAACTGGAGATATTATTATTGATGCAGGAGGTATCCTTAACATTTCAGTACGAACCTTGTATGAAGGATATACCTATATTAATGGTACATTAACAAGTACAACTGACATTGTTAACCTAGGCAACATGGAAACAACCGCATCAGCTACCTTTTCAACCGATGACGATTTTATTATTTCGGGTAATAGCATAACCATATTGAACAACACTTCTTCTTCAGATGATGATTTATATATTGACTGGACAGATGCTCAACTTTGTGGTTCTGGAGTATTAAATATTGGTGCAGATGCAGGCAGCCCTTTAGATCCTACTATTCAATATTTAAACAGTGCTACCGAGGCACAAATATGTTCAGATTTTACTGTTAGCTGTACTGTAAATTGCGGAGGGTTTACCGCTCCTGTTAATACTGGTTCTTATACTACAGGTGTTGATGGCCCAGGTGGTGTGGGCGATTCGGTTAACAACGGGTTGTGGTTAAAAGCTGATGATATATCAGCAGCAGACGGGTCTGTTGTGGCTTCTTGGCCAGATGCATCGGGCAACAACAACGATGCCGCACAATCTACATCGGGGCGAGAGCCACTTTATTTTAGTACAAGCAGTATTAACACTATGCCTGTAGTGCGCTTCGATGGCACCGATGATGAAATGACCATTGCAGATGTAGATATTTTAGATAACTCACCTGGCCTTTCATTATTTTCGGTGCTAAGGCCTGCCAATTTAGATGGGAGCCCTCGAGGCATACTAGGAAAGCGCATTAGTAGTGGTGATAACCTTAACTACTCTTACACATGGTTCTTTTTTACTTCAGATGCTCTATATGGTGATATTGTAACATTTAACGATCGCTACAATACAGGAGCAACAACTTACTCCAATGCTACTAACTACTTACTTACTATGATTTACGATGGCACACTGGCAAGTGGGCTACGGTCAAGTATGTACGATGCCGAAACTAATACAATTACGGCTTCTGAAACATCAACCTCTATTTTAAATGGCAGTGCTGCACTTACCTTAGGTGCGTTAAATTCTAATTATGGCACTTACCTGGGGGGAGATTATGCAGAAGTAATACAATTTAACCTTGCTGTAAATACAGCCCAACGTATTATTATCAATAATTATTTATCAGCTAAATATAATATAGCGTTAAGTGCAAATGATGTATATGAAATGGATAACCCCGGCAATAATAATTATGATTTTGAAGTAGCGGGTATTGGCCAGGCCAGTGATGGTAGCAGCCATAAAGATGCACAAGGAAGTGGGCTGGTACGAATGAATTTACCTGCAAATTTGGATACTAATGAATTTTTAATGTGGGGGCATAATAATGCCGATATTAATGCAGTAAACACAGCCGATGTTGATGGAACTATTATTGAAGCTCGATTGGAACGTGTATGGCGAATAAGTGAAAATGATGCCAGCGGAACAGCAGTTGATGTGGGTACTGTAAGGCTTACGTTTGATGTTTCTAACCTTCCACCCACGATTCTAGGTTCTGATTTGCGTTTGTTAATTACCCGCAATGATGCCTTGTTTGCAGATAATGATATAACCCCACAGGCTGGATCTTATAATATAGATAACCAATTTGTTACTTTTTCAAATGTTAGTTTTGTGGATGGCGACTATTTTACTCTAGGTACATTAGACAATACTAATACTCCGCTACCTATTGAACTGCTTAGCTTTGAAGCAAAACCACTTCAAGGAAAAGTGAAGCTTTTCTGGAGTACGGCATCGGAGCAAAATAACGATTTCTTTACTATGGAACGCTCCAACGGACAGGGTGAGTGGTTGCCCATTGGCAAGATTGACGGGGCGGGCAACAGCAATAAAATCTCACAATATGAGCATTGGGACAGTAGCCCTTTGCAAAACCGGAATTATTATCGACTTAAACAAACGGATTTTGATGGCACCAGTACCTATTCCTCTGTTAAAATGGTTGTTTTGGATGATTTGGGACACATAAATATATACCCCAACCCTTTTAACGAGTCGGTTACAGTTTTTGCCGATTTTGATCTTGATAACGCTTCGGTTCAGCTTTTTAATATGATGGGTGAAACAATATCCTCACAGGTGCAAAAACAAGGAAGGAGTATAGTGTTTAATACCAACTATTTGGATAGTGGCATTTACATTATTAAAATCTCTTATAACCAAAGCACGCGTACCTATAAAATAATAAAGCAGTAATTAAGTTTTCTATTTCAGAGTTTACTAAAAAACTTAACCTGCTTTTATCCTAAGTTTTTGTTCACATATAGAAAACTAAGTGTACACTTTTTATCATACTCTTCAGCACTTCCGACACTTCGCCTCTTAGAGAATTTAAGAAGGTTGCAATGGGTTTTATTTCCCCCTCATTTAAGTCTAAACGGCATTAACAGGGGTTAATAAAGCTATTCAATTATTTTTGTTTCGGGTAATTTAGGTAATTTCCCAGTAAGCGAATTTAAAAAGGCAACGATCAATTTTGCATCTTCATCGCTTAGGTCTTTGTCAACCTGTAGTTTGGCCATAATTTTAACAGCTTCCTCTAAATTCTCGACACTGCCATCATGAAAATAAGGAGCTGTTTGTGCAACATTTCTCAATGATGGTATTTTAAACATATATTTATCTCCTTCTTTCTTTGTAACTTCATACCTGCCCATATCTATTGTGCTGCTTTTAGTTAGTTCCCAATAATTGTAAAAAGAACCAAATTTAAGAAGAGAGTGCCCACCCAATAGTTTACCTGAATGGCAGGTTATACATCCTGTTCTCATAAACTTATCTAAGCCAGCCTTTTCCTTATTTGTTAAGGCATTAGCGTTTCCAGCTAAAAAGGAATCGAACGGAGAAGGTGTTATTAACATACGTTCAAAGGCTCCTATGGCATTTTGGATATTATTATAATTAATTGGGTTTTTGTCATCAGGAAAAGCAATAGCAAACCCTTTTTGGTACTCTTTAATAGCAGATAGACGATCTTCTAAAAACTTTTTGCTTGGTATCGCCATTTCAACAGGATTTAAAATAGGCATTCCAGCTTGTTCTTCCACATTTTTGGCTCTTCCGTCCCAAAATTGAGAAAAATGAAGGGCTGCATTTAATACTGTTGGTGAATTTCTGGTTCCAAAAGAGCCTTTATCATTACCAGGAGAAACTGAAAGGTTGTCAACCCCAAAAGTTTTTAAATCATGACATGAGTTACAGCTAATAGTATTGTCTTTAGATAAACGTACATCAAAAAACAGTTTTTTGCCTAATGCCACTTTTTCGTCTGTAAGTATATTTTCCGGGTTTTCTGCCACCATTGGCAATGTGCCAAAAAGCTGCTGAGCTCTTTCTGTTAATCCGGTAAACTGGTCTGTTTGTGCTGGTTTTTTTTCTTTTTCTTCGGGCTTCTTCTTTGTATCTGGGCTACAGCTCAGCATTAAAGCTCCAAGAATTGCAATAGCTATTAATCTTTTCATTATTCCTGTATTTAGGTTTACAGTAAAGTTATAACAAGATTCTTAAGGTTTCAAGCAAAAACATTATTCATAATTTACTGAAAAAGGCATTTAGCCCATATTATTCTTGTCATAATTCTATTTTAAGCCCTAACCTGAACTAAACGCATGAATAATTAAGGCTAATTGTTTCAAGCATGAAGCACAATTTTACATAATCTTCATTAATGCGAATCTTTATACTCTTCTAATTTTGATTTTGATTCGCGTTTAGGAAAGTAGTTGTTCTTTATGTCCGTATCACCAGTTTCTTTATTTGGGTCGATTGTGATGTTCACTACCTCTTTGTTTTTTACAAACACCTTTTTAGTTTCATTCTCATCCGATCTCCAAATTTCGGCAGGAATTTGTTCTATTTCTTTGGTTCCATCTGTATAAGTCCACTCTATAATAATAGGCGAGACAAGACCTCCAACATTTTTAAATGAGAGCTCATAGAAATTCTTTCCATTATAAGAGTTAGCAATAGATTTATCATCCACCCTTGCTTTAAACTCACCATAATAGCGACCAGGAGTATCGGTAATTGTTAATGGATCAGGCCCATTAGAAAAATCAATATTATTACCATCTTCATCTGTTATGGCATTCTCTATTTTAGCTGTTTGGTTTTGACCTTCAATTCCTTGAGAAATATCATTCGTCTTAAACCAACGTACATTCGAAAGTTCCACATCTACGTGATCTATAGAGTAAAACCAACCTCTCCAAAACCAGTCTAAATCAACGGCTGAGGCATCTTCCATAGTACGGAAAAAATCGGCAGGCATTGGGTGTTTAAAAGCCCAACGCTGTGCATATTCTTTAAAAGCGGCATCAAAAAGTTCTTCACCCATAATAGTTTCACGAAGCAATACCAAGGCAGCCGATGGCTTACCATAGGCGTTATAACCAAATTGCCTGATTTGCTCAGAGTTGGTCATAATAGGACGAATATACTCAGGATTACCCTTCATATAGCGAGTAACCCCTTGGGGTGTTCCCCAGGTAAGATCAAAATCAGGATAATATTTAACCATGGTATTATGCTCCATAAACGTATTCAGACCTTCATCCATCCAAGTCCATTGGCGCTCATCAGAATTGATAATCATTGGGAAGAAGTTGTGACCTACTTCGTGTACTACAACTCCTACTAAACCTTCTAATAATTGCTGAGAGTATTTGCCCTTTTCATCCGGGCGACCATAATTAAAGCAAATCATTGGGTACTCCATTCCCTGGTTAGCTGCGTGTACAGAAATAGCCACGGGATATGGATAATCTATTGTTTTTTCTGAGTAATACTTCAGTGTATTTGCAACTGCTTCGGTAGAATACTCTGCCCATAATGGGTTTCCTTCTTTTGGATAGAATGACATTGCCAAGGGTTTGTGGTTTTTGAGCTGAACAGCCACTGCATCCCATATATATTTTCTTGAAGAAGTAAATGCAAAATCCCTTACATTATCTGCTTTAAAACGCCAGATTTTAGTACCTGTATCTTTCGATTTCTCGTTTTTCTTAGCCTCTTTTTCTGTTACAATAAACACAATTTTTTTTGAATTTTGTGCTTGTTTCCATCGCTCTTGCTGTTTTTCGGTTAATACTTCATTTTCATTTTGTAACCAGCCTGTGGAGCCTACAATATGGTCAGAAGGTACAGTGATGTTTACTTCATAATTACCAAATGTTAGGGCAAACTCACCTCTACCTAAGAATTGTTTGTGCTGCCATCCGTTTACATCATCATATACAGCCATACGTGGGAACCATTGTGTTAATGTAAATGCGTAGTTATCATCTTTTGGAAAGTACTCATAGCCACCACGGCCATCAACTAACATACGGTCGTACATATTATACCACCAATCGATGGAGAATTCAAACGAATCACCAGTAGCCAGTGCTGCTGGCAAATCTATTCGCATCATTGTTTTTACAATCGTATGTTTTAATTGGTTTCCTTGTGCATCCTTAACTGATACTATTTTAAAACCACCATCGTAGCCATTATAATCATCGGTATAGCGCATCATAGATTTTGCTACAATGGAATCGCGCATGCTACGTGTGCCTACTTGAGTGCCTAAGGCATTTTTTTGACGAACATTTTGGTCTAATTGCACCCATAAATAATTTAAGTTATCAGGAGAGTTATTTGTGTAAGTAATTTTTTCGAAACCTGTAAGCTTTAAAGAATTTTCATCGATGGTAACATCAATGTTATAATCAGCTTGTTGTTGCCAGTATTTTACGCCTGGTGCCCCTGCTGCATTTCTGTACTCATTTGGTGTTGGCAATTGAGTTCCCAATTGCTCAAATTTACCTTGCCAGCCTGCCTGCCCGCTAGGCAGGTTCTGGGCGTTTACCATAAATGGCAGAGCCAAAAGACTAGCGATTAATATTTTTTTCATAATCATTTAATTTACTCTTTAAAAGGAATTAAAAAAATAAGAAACGTCATCCTGAGGAATCTAAGCATCTATAAAAACTTTGGTGGTTCTAATGAGATTCCTGCCTGCGGTAGGCGGGCTTCACTTCGTTCAGAATGACGGGCTTATTTTTAATTCTTCTAACTACTTGTTTTTGAATTCCTCTAATCTGGATTTTGATTCTTTTTTTGGGAATACGTTATTGTCGGTATTTACATCGGCTGTTCTTTGCTCTGGATCAATTACGATGCTAGCAACCTCTTTATCTTTTGCAAACACCTTAGTCACCTTACTCTCATTTGACCTCCAAATTTCAGCAGGAATCATTTCCGTTTCCTTGGTGCCATCAGTATAAGTCCATTCAATAATAATAGGCATTACCAATCCTCCATTATTTTTTAAGGTTAGCTCATAAAAGTTTTTCTTGGCATTTTTCTGGCGAATGGCTTCATCATCTACGGTGTTCATAAACTCACCATAATAACGATCCGGAGTATCGGTGATTGCCAGATTTTCAGACCCATTAGAAAAATCTTTATTATTTCCGTCTTTATCTTTATTAGCATTCTCAATTTTAGCCGATTGATTTTGCCCTTCAATGCCTTGAGAAACAGTGTTTACTTTAAACCAACGCACATTACTCAACTCAATTTCTACATTATCAATGGTATAGAACCACCCTTTCCAGTACCAATCTAAATCAATACCTGAAGCATCTTCCATTGTACGGAAAAAATCAGCAGGCTCAGGGTGCTTAAATGCCCAACGAGTTGCATACTCTTTAAAAGCATGGTCAAATTCTTCTTCACCCATAATAGTTTCCCTAAGTATAGTTAAGGCTGTTGCCGGCTTAGCATAGGCATTATTTCCAAACTGAATAATCTGCTCGGAGTTGGTCATAATAGGTCGGATATAATCAGGGTCGCCTTTCATATAATTAACAATTGTACTTGGCTCACCACGTCTTTTTGGCATGTCAGGGTAGTTTTCCTTTTGCGTAACGGTTTGCACAAATGTGTTTAAGCCTTCATCCATCCAAGTCCATTGGCGTTCATCAGAGTTGATAATCATAGGAAAGAAATTATGCCCCACTTCATGCACAATAACACCAATCATTCCCCATTTTTTTCTATCAGAGTAAGTACCATCTTCCTCAGGGCGGCCGAAGTTGAAACAGATCATTGGGTACTCCATACCAATACTTGCAGCATGAACAGAAATAGCCACAGGATATGGGTAATCAATTGTCATTCTTGAATATGTCCTTAAGGCATGCACTACTGCTTTGGTAGATTCTTTTTCCCATAAAGGATTTCCTTCTTTAGGGTAAAATGACATGGCCAAAGGCTTTTTTCCATTGATATCTACCATTTGTGCATCCCAAATAAATTTACGCGATGAAGCAAAAGCAAAATCTCTTACATTCTCCGCCTTAAAATGCCAGGTGCTTCTGGCAGTTGATTTGGCTTTTTCTTTTCTTATGGCTTCATCTTGAGTTACAATGATAACTTGCTCCTCAGAAGTCTTTGCTTTTTCAAAGCGTTCGATTTCAACACTACTAAGAACATCCTTTGGATTTTGTAATGACCCTGTTGAGGCTACAATATGGTCTGATGGAACGGTAATCTCAACATCGTAATCGCCAAAAACCAAGGCGAACTCTCCTCTGCCTAAAAACTGCTTATTTTGCCATCCATTTACATCATCGTAAACGGCCATACGCGGAAACCACTGTGCTATGGTAAACAGGTAGTTATCATCTTTAGGAAAATACTCATATCCACCTCGGCCACCCATGCTCATGCGG
>JAMOMJ010000275.1 GCA_027067135.1 Cyclobacteriaceae bacterium | reverse complement strand
TAACATTTTATCCTGCGCATAAGAAACCTCTGAAAAAAAGCCTGCTACCAGTAGCAAAAAGTGTTGGATATTGAGTTTCATATATTTATAATTTTTAATCACAAAAACACTGAGGTGCAAAAAAACTTTTGTCAATCTCGCCCTATAACTAAGCTTAAACCAATATTGAAACCAAGGCTGTTTTGCTGGTATTTAAAGGTTTCTTTTTTTGCACTTACTGTAACATCCCTTAAAGGCAAATCAATGCCAATGGAGAGCTTTAGAAAATCTTCCCACAAATAGTTATAAGTCAGCTCCGGCTTAAAAGAAAGTATATCGGTAGAGATTACGTCATTATCAGGTTGGTATTCTATAGAGTAAAAATTGTTATAGACGCTGGCTTCTAAATAACTCTTTTTGTTTATTTTTTGCCACAATCGGAGTTTTGCAGGAATAAGTGCCTCTATTCCTCTTTTCTCGTTCTGGTATTTAAAACTTACTACCGGAGACGCAAATATTTTTCTTTCCAGCTCCACCAGTAATAAACCAGCACCATAAGTAAAGCGTTTATTGTGTTCTTTTTCAATAAAAGCCATCCCACCAAAATTAATATTGGTTGGCAACTCCGGTTTAAAGAAATCATCTATTACATTGGTATAAAAAATTCCGGATAATGACCAGCCTTTGGGCAATGATTTACTTACACCTACCGATAAAGAAAGTTGGGAATACTGAGGTTGCTGGTAATAATTTTCAGGAAGTAAATCCCAATCTGTATCTTGAGTAACATTGGTTAAATCTAATTTTTGATTAACGTTCTCATAGCTCAGGCCATATAATATAAAAAATGTGGTGTCTTTTAGGGGCTGCCCATAGTTAAAAGAAAAAGTGTAAAAGGTATGCGCTGAGCTTACATCATTCAGGTCGCTATAATTGCTATTTTCCAACGAAGCCTGTGCAATGGTTCGGTATCCAACACTAACCAATTCGGCTTCGTTTTGAGCCTGTAAGTAGGTAGCAAATACACTAAGATGAAGGATTAAAATTATTTTTTTCATAATTATTTATTTATTGTTTGTAGATAATTTCGGATTCGATTTTTTGTTGCTGAAATGAGCTTCCCTTCATTATTAAATTGACTGTTGATAAGCGAAACAGGCAGGCTTTTAGGAATTACATGCACCTCCATGTGCATCAAAACAGCGGCAAGATGTGTGAGCCCTCTTAAATTACCCGCTTGTCCTTGTGCCACACCAATAAGTGCTGCGGTTTTACCAGGGAATGTTTTATTAAAATCTGTAGTGGAAACTAAATCGATAAAGTATTTTAAAATGCCAGGAAAACTACCATTGTACTCCGGTACTACAAAAATTAGTTGTTGAGCAGGTATTAGATATTCCTCTCTGGTGCTGTTTGCATACGATGAAGTGGATTGGTAAGGCGGGCTATTTAATTTATTAAAGTCCACATCTGCCAGATTAAGCAATTTGATTTTTTTATTGGTCGTATTTTTAAGAAACAGGCTAATTTCTTTAGCTACCCTTAGGGTCATACTTCCTGCTCTATTGGTTGCTGCTATTATTGTTATCATATCTAATGGTTTTGTATCCAGGATGTAAGTAATTCTAAATACCCCGGAGCATACGCTTTTTTGCCTTCGACCAGGTATCGTAGTTTCGCTTTTAAAGGCCATTCTCTTATGTAATTGTATTTATCAGAATTTAACAGGGCATGTGTAGCCTTGGGCATCATTTTTATTTCATAACCCTGATGGCCTGTTTCTTTAAAAATTTGCCGGTAAACTTTAACGCTGTTGGCACTGTTTACATTAAGATCATCCTCTCCAAACACTCCTAAAAAAGGGGCTTTAATTTTGGCAATTCCTTCTTTTGCATCGGCCGTTTTATTAAGGTTTATAAATAGTTTCCTATCTGCATTAATTGATTCAGCAGGAATTATTCCCAATATTTTTTGTTGATTCTTTTCATAATACCTTTTCTGTTCCATCCAGTTAATGGCACCACCCACAAGTATCATATAGGCCATATCGTTGGTTATTTTGGCCATTTCGGGCAATACCCACCCTGCTT
>JAMOMJ010000274.1 GCA_027067135.1 Cyclobacteriaceae bacterium | reverse complement strand
ACCAGCTATCTCTATGGCGATGATTTAATTAAACAAACAAAAGCCTCAAATGATAGTTATTATCTGTATGACGCGCAGGGTTCAGTAAGGGCATTAAGCGATGCCAGTGGAAGCATCACCGATACCTTTGATTACAGTGCCTACGGCATCATCATCGACCGAACAGGTGCAACCGATAATAGCTATTTGTATGCGGGAGAGCAGTTTGATGAAAACCTTGGGCAGTATTATTTAAGGGCTAGGTATTATGACCCTATGCGTGGGTTTACGCAGATGGACTCGTGGATGGGGTCTGGGTTTAATCCGATTACGCTGAATAAGTATGTTTATGCGGGTTCTGATCCTGTAGGGAATATTGACCCTAGCGGAAACAATTTTACTTTAGGTGGTATTGGTGCAAGCCTTAATACTATCGGTACTTTGGCAACAGCTTCTTTAGCAAGCTATGCTATTGGACAAAGCCTAGCTAATGGTACTGCTAATGACGGTAGCTTTTCCTCTAATCAACTAGGTTGGTTAGTTATAGCTGGTATGTCAATACACAACCCTAGTTTTACTAAAGCAATCGATAGACAGCTTGATAAGCGTAATGATGGTACGGTTACTCTTTATAGGGCAGTCGAAGATATTGAACTTGCTAGTTTATATTCGCTTAATAAGTTCTCATATGGTAGAAGTCGATTTAATAAACAATTTTGGCATTCACATTCCGAAGCTCTACTTTTTGGAAATATGTTCATTAAAGGGAAAATACATAAGTCACGCTTTCATATTGTTAGTGCAACCATATCAAGACCACTTTATGGGAATTTGCATCATGGGGTTTATGAACGAAACATTGGCCCTATAATATCGGTTCAAGAAAACTTATTGCCAGCATTTAACTTTGATATGAAAAGACATGGTGGGTGGCATTATCTTGGAACATATTAATAAAAGGATTAGTAATGAAATTAAATCAAGAGCAAATTGAAATTTTAATTAAAAAGGAAGGTGAAAAAGAAGAGGATTGTGTTCATGTCCCCTATGAGGAAAGCTCAAATACAAAGCCTGATTTTGAAGTGCGTTACTCTTTAATATCAAAAGAAAGCCTAGGTATAATATACCCTGCACAAGGAATGAGGTGTGATTTTTTATATGAAAATGATGATCCTAAAATAGATGGTATATATATGATTTGGCCTGAATTATTAGACGAAGATGGTGAAGTAATATTAGATAAGTGTGCCCCTGCAGCACAATCAGGCAGGGCAACCATGTGGATAACTTTAGATAAAAATTTGCATAGAAAAAGGATAAAAATTGGAACAAAAGGTCACTGGGTAGCAGGTTCAATGAATTTAGCATGTGTAGAGGTTACTAAAATACTAGGCTTGCATGATAAGTGACACTTTAAAAAATTAACGATAAAGCAGGAGTAGGTTAGATAAGAAACGCCATCTAACAATACTCGAATAAAAACAACCATTTTAAAAAGCGAATCAAAGTAAAACAAAGCCAAATAATTTGATTTTTTGAAGTAAAAACCTCTAAAAGATAATACACCCCCCCTCTTTTTCGATATTTTGTAACTCAAAAAAGCTTAAATCAACGTACAAAACAACGAAAAACAAGGGGGGTGGATATGAAAAACACCAAGAATCAGCCTCTATATTTAAAAAGGAGCGGTGCTGTTAATAATCTGGTAAATTAAAAGCAATCTTATGCACAATACCTTCCGTTCTCTTTTTTTTCTATTGCTGATTGTTTCGGTAAACCATGCTTCTGCTACTTTTGGCAACCAAACTAGCTTTACAGATGCGAAAGGCAACACCACACGCTATGAATACGATGCACTAGACAGACGCACCAAAACCACCTATCCCGATGGCACAAGCAAACAAATCGGCTATGACAAACTGGGCAGAAAAATCAGCGAAACGGATCAAGCGGGCATTGCCACACAATACGCCTATGATGTACTGGGCAGGCTCATAAACGTCACCGATGCACAGGGCAATAAAACACTTTACGCCTATGACGAACAAGGCAATAAAATCAGCCAAACGGATGCCGAAGGTCGCATTACAAAGTGGGCGTATGAC
>JAMOMJ010000273.1 GCA_027067135.1 Cyclobacteriaceae bacterium | reverse complement strand
AATGCACCAATTAATAAAGCAACAAAAAACAATAAAGCAGTCGAAAAATGTGAGTGGATTTTTACTTGAGTGTAGAACAAAACGCTCAAGCCAAGTAAACTTTGTACCAATGCAAACTTAGTGAATGTGGTCATATCCATCCAGTTATAGGCCAAGAAAAATATAATGCCAACAGCTAAACTAAAAAATCCGAAAACTATCAAGTTTTTAGAGATAAAATCATACCATTGCGATGGAGTAATCTTTGCTTCGGTTAATTCGAGGCTTTTATTAACATCCTGTTCTTTGATATGTCCGGTTTGACTCCAACGTAGAATCTGTTCTCTTTTGCTTATGCTCATAATGTTAAAGGTGATTAATTAATGTTAGTATATTCTCCTTATTGACTAAAATCGAATAAAAAAAGGGCAAAGCTTATTTATTAAGACCTTAAGT
The DNA here is from genome assembly GCA_027067135.1 of Cyclobacteriaceae bacterium. Taxonomy (GTDB): domain Bacteria; phylum Bacteroidota; class Bacteroidia; order Cytophagales; family Cyclobacteriaceae; genus JAKISE01. The sequence continues at coordinate 1,653 of JAMOMJ010000273.1, read as the reverse complement.
TTAGCTTTTTGCTACCGATTGACAGAATATTTGAGCAATGGCTTCAAGTTGTTGTTGGTCTTGTTTATCAAAATGATTTAGGTTCGGGCTGTCAATATCTAAAACACCGATGAGTTTATTGTTGATAGTTAAGGGAATAACAATCTCAGATGCACTGGCTGTATCACAAGCGATATGCCCTGCAAAAGCATTTACATCGGCAATTCTTAATGTGTTGTTTTCACTAAATGCTGTTCCACATACGCCTTCGCCTTGTCCTATTGGTATGCGAGTACAGGCGACTTGCCCTTGAAAGGGACCAAGAATCAATTCATCACCGTCTTTAAAATAAAAGCCAACCCAATTAACTTGAATTAAGGTATGGAATAGAAGACTAGATAGGTTGGCTGCATTGGCAATAAGGTTGTTTTCAGCACTTAAAAGGGCCTGGGTTTGTTTTGACAATAACTGATAAAATTTCGATTTATCATCTGTTGGTATTTGTGTGGTATTAAAAGACATAAAAAAGCCCCATTAACTAATGAGGCTTGATTTTATCGCTAGAAATAAATTAAAACTATTTATTTCCTTAAAGCATCTCGAATTTCTGTTAATAAAACTTCTTCCTTTGATGGTTCTGCTGGAGCAGCAGGTGCTTCTTCTTCTTTTTTCTTAGCACTATTCATGGCTTTAACAACCATAAAAATAGAGAAAGCAATAATTAAAAAGTTAACCAACGTTTGTATCCAATTGCCCCAACTTAATGTAACTGCATCTGAATCAGCAGTGGCTTCCTGTAATACAAGCCCTAAATCTGAAAAATCCACACCACCGATTAACATGCCAATTGGTGGCATAATAATATCATTAACAAATGAAGTAACGACTTTACCAAATGCACCGCCTATGACAATACCCACTGCCATATCAATAACATTACCCTTAACTGCAAAATCTTTAAATTCTGACATCATGCCCATTTTATATCTCCTAATTATAATAAGTTGTATGATTTTAAACGAAAACACCTATTTTTACAAATAGGCATTTTTTTCAATTGTGAATAATGGTTACGTAGAGTTTTCTTTTAAATTACAAAGAATAATACATATCAAATTCAATTGGGTGAGTTGTCATGCGTAAGCGTGTAACTTCTTGCATTTTTAATTCGATATACGCATCAATGGTATCGTCATCAAACACACCACCATCTTTCAAAAATTCACGATCTTGGTCTAGCGCTTCTAGTGCCTGATCAAGTGAATGACAAACTGTAGGAAGGTCTTTTTCTTCTTCTGGAGGCAAATCATATAAATCTTTATCCATGGCTTCCCCTGGGTGAATCTTGTTTTTGATGCCATCAAGGCCAGCCATTAGCATGGAGGCAAACATCAAATAAGGATTACCCATAGAATCACCAAACCGGACTTCAATACGACGGCCCTTAGGGTTGGCAACAAATGGGATTCGGATAGAGGCTGAACGATTGCGAGCCGAATAAGCCAACATTACTGGCGCTTCAAAGCCAGGAACAAGGCGCTTGTAACTGTTAGTTGCCGCATTTGAAAAAGCATTAATCGCACGGGCATGCTTAATAATACCGCCGATGTAATACAGCGCTGTATCAGATAAACCACCATAACCTTCGCCAGAAAATAAATTAACACCGTTTTT
>JAMOMJ010000272.1 GCA_027067135.1 Cyclobacteriaceae bacterium | reverse complement strand
TGTAAAGATAATCAAAATATTTGTAAATTCCTGATATTTAAGTACTTAAATGTAACAAAGTAGAACTAAAAACATGGTATAAAGAAGCCTCAAAAGCGAAATGGGCAACTCCTGCTGAAATTAAATCAGAATATGCAAAAGCGAGCATTCTGAAGAATGGAAAGGTTGTTTTCAATATTTGTGGAAACAAGTACAGGCTTATAGTGGATATAAACTACAGAAAACAATGGTGTTTTATTAAGTTTATTGGGACACATACCGAATATGATAAAGTAGACGCAGAGAAAATATAAAAGTTATGGACATAAAAGTTATAAAAACAGAAAAGGACTATAATCAATCATTAAAACGATTTGAAGAAATATTCCATGCTCCTGAAAACTCAAAAGAAGGAGATGAAGCCGAATTATTGTCGCTTCTGATAGAAAAATACGAAGATGAACATTATCCTATTGAATCACCTGACCCGATAGAGGCCATTAAATTCAGAATGGAGCAAATGGAAATGTCAAATAAAGAACTTGCTCAGATAATTGGATACAAAAGTAGAGTTTCAGAAATTTTTAGCCGAAAAAGAAAATTGACATTGAACATGATTAGAAATTTACATGAAAAATTAAACATTCCGTACGAAGCCCTAATCACAAATTATTAATAGTACATTTTGCTAACAACAGCTAAAAGAGCATAGGGTTTCAGTGGGTTATCAAAGTTCAGTGGATTTTTGAAAGTCCGCCATAAGTATTACTTTTAATCAAGCTATGGCTTAGTGTTGGGTTGACAATGTGAAGCATTTTAGTCCCTACGCATTTTAGCAATGGCGTTGTAAACAATTTTTACTAAATTACGTTAATTATGAAAAAACTTATTTTACTCTCAATGATGTTTTTAAGCTCATATTGGACTTTTGGTCAACTCTGTGGGACACCTTCACCAACCCAAGTAACAATATCTATCCTGATGAACCAGCTAATGCACGTGGAGCAAGTTCTTTGCTTTGTATTGATGTATTCTTTCATATTGTAAGAAATACAAATGGTACTGATGCTTTTTTACCTCCAAATTTAGATGATGTTGTAAGTAATCTTAACGAATTTTATAGCCCTCATAACATAGTTATTAATAACTTGGGTTCTGACTTTATAGATGATACTAACTTTTTAACCTTGTTCAATGGTGAGCAAGACGCACTATTTGATAGGAATCAGCGAACAGATGCTATTAATTTTTATATTACAAATAGTCTTTGGGGAACTGTCGTTGGTGTTGCTGATGATATTCCTTCAACAAGTCTAGTAATCCGAGAAGATTGGGTATTAACTTCTATTTCTGCTCATGAGTTTGGTCATTGTTTGAATCTCTATCATACTTTTCAAGGGTCTTCTTTTGCACCAAATACAACCTGTGCAGAAGCTATAATGGATCTAATTGCAATTCTTGTGGAGATTTAGTATGTGATACTCCTGCTGATGAAAATCAAGAAAATATGAATGGTTATAATCCTGACCTGACTAATATTATGTCTTATTATTTCCCCTCAGACCATTTTACAAATGGTCAAGGCAGTAGAATGCGCTCAGCCATATCCTTCGAATCAGTACTACAAAGTATAACAGGGGATAATTGTGTAAGGGTTTCAGAAGTAAACAGTGTCTGCCCTTCAGAAATAATAACAATATCACTTACAAACTTAGGAGGTGCAACTACTATATGGTCTTCATCTTCCAACGTACAAATCTTTTCAAGCAATAATTTCGAAGCAATGCTTCGAATAGGCAATAATGCATCAGGTGAGGGTTGGGTTACTGCAACTCTTAGTAATGGCATTATTCTAACAGAAGAATTTGATGTTGGTTTGCCATCTAGTATAGATTCATTTTATATTGCCAATGCTAGCTTACAAGGTAGTACTATAAACATTAACAATGATGTTTGGAACTATGTTGATGTGTGGAGTGATACCAACCTAAGGGGGTGTCTTGAATTAACAAATTGATATACAGATAAATAGTTGCATATTGCGATTATAATTAATGGCTATGAATAGATACAAAAAAGCTGGAACTTCCTCCTTATTTTCAGAAGATTTTCGAC
>JAMOMJ010000271.1 GCA_027067135.1 Cyclobacteriaceae bacterium | reverse complement strand
TATCTCGCTTAGCGCTCGACTTCCACTTCGTGGAAGCGGGGTATTACACTGCCAGTTCAAACGCTTACGCGCTCAAACAAAAAGCTTACGCAGCAAGCTGCGGGGAATTAAACCCGAAGAGATTAAACCAAAGAAAAAATCGGTGTGTATCTGCGTTTATCTGTGGTTTATAAAACTGACCCAGGTTACGTGTTACGGTTATTCGATGGACAGATCTTTTCTTTGTCTTGCGCTCCTAGCCTGATATGAACGTCCTATATTCAAGTCTTTTTTTACCAGCCTCAGATTGGCTTTTTCTTTGTGGTACTGCCTAAAGCGTTCATTCAAATTTTCATCAACTATTTTGCTTTCAAAAATATCAGTACCCTCATATTTTACAGCATCAACATCTATCCCGTGCAGCTCAATAAATCGCTCCACGATCACAGAAAAAGTATTGGGCTGCCTATGGTCAATATTGAGTTCTTCCCACTTTAATAGCTCTCCAGTCTCTTGGCATTTAACTTTTCCTTTTTTTGAATGTTTATCGAAATAGGCTTGTTTTACCCTTCTTAAATCTTCTTGTACCCCATGCCTGCATGATTTCCTAAACCTGACAAGTGAGCTTTCAGGGGAATTTATGCGCTTTGTATAAGAAAAACACTCACATGTGCCGTCATTCCTGACCAGCTCAAAACTCCTTGTATTAAACTTTAGTTTTGCAATTCTAATTGCTTTAACACCGGCCCCAATTTTTTCTTCTGCTCTTGGGTGTAATGGCAAAAGAGCTAAAACTTTGGAAAAATCACCATCCGTTAAATATTCACCAAAATTATAAGAGTTCAGGATTGTTTTGTAGTGTGACAGAGCTTCTTTTTTTGACGAAAAAGCCATAAGGCCTATTTGTATTGGGTGACTCATACTACTCTCGTATAACTGTAGGCTGTGGGTGGGCATCGCCCACCATAGTTAATGATCCAAACCGCATTACTTTCACCGTCCAACATTAAAAACCTATGAAGGTTTTTTCTTTTTGATTGAAGAGTTGTTGAGGGTGTTCATAATTCGTAACCGCTGTCTCTTACAGAAAATACTTGCGCCGTTAACTGTTTGATTGAGTAGTAAGGAGCGTAGCATGCGGCAGATTACGCTTCGCTAATCGGCCCTATTGATCCGGGTTACGAGTTACCCGATTAGGATGATTTTTAATATCTTCAAGTTGAGAGAAACCGTTAATGCTCATTAGCTTTAATATGGAATAACGTATGATTCTCTCTAAGCCACAAAATCTGGGTGCTCTTGCTAATACTTTTGCAAATTCTTTATCACTGACAACAGGTTTACCTATCTGGACATCCTCTCCTTGACTATCAGGCCTTATCCAATTACCAAAAGGAACGCCAGTATGTGTATACATGCTTCTTAAATCATAAGCAGCGCCAATTCGTTGCTCAAAATCTTCAGATTTTAAACGAGCATAATTAGCATCCGATTCATAGTTTTCAAAAAAATCATTGTCTACTAGAAAACACAGGGTTTTAATAAATTTTCTTCTTATAGATAATAACCTTTTAGATATTTGGTTTGCTATTTTTTCACCATTTTTGAGTTCATTTTTTATGGTTTGTAAATTAGTAAGCATTAGTTCATCCATGACTTCTTCATTTTTGTAATGGAAATGGCTGGAGAGTATTTCTCCAGCCATTATTAAATGTAAATAGGCTATTTCTGGTTCATGCTCAGCATTTTGTAGGGCTTGAAGGTAAAATTTGCATGCTGTTTGAAGTTTAGGGATAAGCTTTTTATCAGGAAAAGTGCCAATAAATATTTTTTCTAGAACAGAACAGTGTGTCAGATTTAAAGGAATGCCAAAACATTTCCTTTGTTCGTGTGAGTTGAATGGTAACCTGTAATTGCATCTACTATTGTAGATGCTTAAATCTGGTGTGTTATAGAATCCACTGCCTTCAGTCAAGCCGTGATTATCAAATCTTTTACCATAAAGAACTGATAAAAAAGAACAAACTACTTCTCCGATTAGGGAATAATCTGGAATTGAAATGCCTGATTTCCTTTCAGTTTTTTCCGTTCTAAAAGCAACAATAAATGCATTTCTTGATA